>JAQGPE010000197.1 GCA_028293225.1 Akkermansiaceae bacterium
AGTGGTTCGAGAGAGCTTTGGTCATCATCGGAGCCGGGGTTGCCGGGCCGCGCTCTTCCGCAAGTTTTATGCCGTTTTTGCGGTACCAAAGGAAACGGCTGTCTCCGCTTGGAAACGGCGGCCCTTATTTTGACTTTTTGCAATGGGCCTTGGGCAGAATGCATGACTCAGGGCAGCCGCCCCGACTGCCGGACCAGGCTGGCGGCGGCCTCGATCCGGGGGCCGTAAACCGGGTGCTTGGCCAGGTCGTCGAGGGGCAGTTCCAGACGGTCCGACCAGGTGCCGCGACCATAACTTCCGGGCAGGTTGAAGCGCATGGGAATGCCCAGCAGATCGCTGCTCATCAGCACCGCCAGCCGGCATTTGGTGGCGAACAGGGCCGATTGGAACGCGCGCAGCAGGTCGGAGTCCAGGAAATCAGGGTAGTCGCCATCGATCCCGGCGAAATGCAGCAGGGCCTTGAAGTCTTTGGCCGCATCACTGTCCGGGTTGTTGGCCGCCTCGTTCTTCAGGTGAAGGTAGAGCGATGCCAGGGGGGCATTGTCGTGGTTGGCATAGGCCACCAGGCTGAGTTCGCGGAGCGATGCCGGGGCGGTCAGCGAGCGGTCCGGCAGTTTTTCCAGCTGGGGAAAACTGAGATTGGCCAGCTTGAGATCGGCCAGGGTCCGCTCCATGTATTCGCGCAGGTCGCCCATGATTTCCGCCACCAGGTCCATGTCGCCGGCGGCATCGATGAGCTGGGAAATGATTTCACGCCCCTGCATTTCATTGAGTTTCGCAGCATTTGGATCGCTGTCCGGACCGGGGATGAAACGCGGCAGGCGGCCGCCGCATTTCGCCGCCGCCTCCTCCTCATCCAGGGTGGAGAACTCCACGTGAGCGGCTCCCCCGGCCCAGGGAAACATGTAGGAGCGGAAGTAGCCGCGCAGATGGTCGAGACGGCAGCCGTGGAAGAACTGTCTGGCCCACAGGACGCGGCCGCGCAGCCAGCGGAAGGAGGTGGAGCGGTGGTTTTCCCAGCGGTAGGGGGGCAGGCCCCAGTTCTGGCCCCAGCGCTCGGAGTCCTTGTTGGTGTCGAAATGGGCGAGGGGCGGGGTGCCGAGACTCCACTCCAGGTCGAAGAGCGAGGGATTGGCCCAGACGTCCGCACTGTTGACGCCGACGCCGAAGGAGATCTCGCCGAGCAGCAGGACGCCTTTTTCATCGGCATACTCGCGGACCGCTTTCCACTGCCGCCAGCCGACCCATTGGGCAAAGGCAAAGCCGGAGCGGAGCAGTTCCAGTTCCTGCCGGGCCGGGTGCTGCAGCAGCCAATTGGAGGCCGCTTCGTAGGTGCGGTGTTCCGGCCGCCAGTCGTCCCACTGGGTGTTGCCCTCATACTCCCGGATCAGCAGGCGGAACAGCGTGTAGGCGCCCAGCCAGTCGGCTTCGTTCTGCTGGAAGGCTTCGAACTCCTCGTGCAGTTCCGACCGCTCGGTGCGGGCGGTGAAACGGTAGGCCGCGGTCTGGAGGATCTGGATCTTCAGGGGCTGGACGGCTTCGTGGCGGACATTGCCGGTGCGCAACTGGGTCAGCCAGGATTCCGGCGCGGCCTGCTCGATGATTTCCTGGGTCAGGCCCGGGATCTCTTCGGTGGTGATCGAAAGCAGGGCAGGGGAAAGAGCGCGGGAACTGATCGGATTGTAGGGGCTGTGATCGCCGAAAGTCTCGTGAACGGGCAGCATCTGCAGCACCTGGAAGCCGCGCTCCTCACAGAAATCGATGGCGTCCCGGACGGACCGCGTGTCGCCGATTCCAAAGTCCTTGCTGTGGCGCAGGGCATACACGGGCAGCAGCAAGCCGGCGCGCCGGCGGTTGAAAATGGTCGAATTCATGAACTCGGTCCTTTCGCTCGCGATGTGCCATTCTCCCGCGGATTCTGTTAGCGGCGGAATTTCCGGCAGCTTTGCCGTTGCCTCGGTCGATTCCGTTATGACAAGGAACAGGTGCATATTCTGCTCTGCCGCAGAAATTGACCGACCGTTCCCATGCCTCTCGAACAAGCATTTCAGTATGCCTTCATTTACCTCGGCGCGATCGTGGCCGCCGTGCTGCTGGGCAAGAAGCTCGGCCTGGGCGCCGTGCTCGGCTACCTGATCGCCGGCGCGGCGATCGGACCGTGGGGCTTTGGGTGGCTTGGCCAGGAGCGCGAACAGGTGGCGCATTTTGCCGAATTCGGCGTGGTGATGATGCTCTTCCTGATCGGCCTGGAGCTGGAGCCGGCGATGCTCTGGCGGATGCGCCGGGCGGTTTTCGGGCAAGGTGCACTCCAGATCGTACTTTGCAGTGTGGCGATTGGCGGACTGGTGATGCTGGCCGGCTTTGATTGGAAGAGCGCGCTGGCGCTGGGGATGATCCTGTCGATGTCGAGCACCGCGATCGTCCTGCAAACGCTGGAGGAACGCGGGCTGCGCCGGACCGCGGCGGGTCAAGATTCCTTCGCCGTGCTGCTGTTTCAGGACATCGCGGCGATCCCGATGATGGTGGTGCTGCCGTTCCTGGGCTCCGGCGCGCTTGCGAATGCGGGCCACGGGAGCAGTTCGAAGGCCTGGATGGCGGAATTTCCTTCCTGGGCACAGGGACTCGTGACCATCGGCGCCGTGGTGCTGGTGGTTGGCGTTTCCCGCGTGGTCATGCGGCGGGTCTTCGTGGCGATTGCGAAAACCCATCAGCGCGACGCCTTTACAGGAGCGGCGCTGCTGCTGGTGATCGGGGTGGCGCTGTTGATGACCAAGGTCGGACTTTCCCCGGCGCTGGGAGCCTTCGTGGCGGGCGTGGTGCTGGCGAACAACGAGTACCGCCACGAACTGGAGAGCGATCTCGATCCCTTCAAAGGCATCCTGCTCGGCCTGTTCTTCCTTGGGGTGGGAGCGGCGATCGATTTTGGTTACGTGAGTCAAAAGCCGGGGCTGGTGGTCGGGGGCGCGGTCGCTCTGGTGGCGGTGAAAGGCCTCGTCCTGTATGGGATTTCCTGGGTCCGCGGGGCGAAATGTGGCCCGGCGCTGATCTTTTCCTCGGCGCTGGCGGCAGGCGGTGAGTTCGCTTTCGTGCTCATCACCCTGGCGTCCTCCTCGCACGTCTTCGGCGACGAAGTCAGCCGCGCGGCGGTGGCGATCGTCGCGCTGTCGATGGCCACGACGCCGCTGCTGATCGTGGCGGCGCAGAAATTCACGGATCGGCACCAGAAGCCGGGCAAGCCGGAGCGCGAACCGGACGTCGTGGATGAAGGCCACCCGGTGATCATCTGCGGCTTCGGGCGGTTCGGTCATGCGGTGGGCCGCCTCGTGCGCTTCCGCGGCTTTGGCTGCACGGTGCTGGATCACGACAGCGATCAGGTGGAGCTGCTGCGCAATCTGGGGATCGCCGTCTTCTACGGGGATGCCAGCCGGCCGGAGATGCTGGCGGTGGCGGGAGCCGCCCGGGCCAAGCTGATTGTCGTGGCGCTGAGGGATTCCGCCGTGACGCTGAAAATCGTGAAGAACGTGCGGAAGCATCATCCGCACCTGAAGATCTACCTGCGCGCCCATAGCCGCGTGGAGGCCTACGACTACCTGGATGCCGGGGAAGAGCTCATCTACCGGGAAACCCTCGACACCTCGCTGCGGATGGGCGTGGACATCCTGGAGCACCTTGGCGTGGCGCCGCATCTTGCGGATCAAACCGCGCGCCTCTATCGCGAGCGCGACGAGGTCATGCTCCGGACCATCGCGAAGAGCCGCAATGCGGAAAAGGACAGTGCGAAGCGTCTCAACGCGGCCCGTGAGGCGGTGCACACGCTGGATGCCCTGATGAGAGCCGACCTCGAACGCGAAGCGGAAGAGGAGGCCGCCAAGGGCGATCCGGACGCCTTTTACCAATCCTTGGACAATCTGCGCGTCGCGACCGGCGGTGTGTCGCCGACTTCGGACTCGTAGTGCGAAGTATCGTTGAACAGCACCAGGCGGTTGAGCGTCGGGCCGCGTGAATCCAGGATATTGAGCGCGGCGGGCGATTGGTCGAGATTGTCCCGGTAACGCCTCGGGTCGAAGCCGAGCAATGAGCTGAGCAGCAGGCGGATGGTCGCCTTGTGCGAGATCACCGCGACGTGCTCGCCGGGATGGTTGCGGACGATTTCCATGAACACCGGCAGGGCTCGCGCGGTCACGGACAGGCCGCTTTCGCCGCCTTCGGGAGCGAAGGTGTAGGGATCGGCATCCCAATCCTTCACTTCCTGCGGATAGGCGAGAGCGACTTCTTCACGGGTCATGCCCTCCCAGTGGCCATGGGAGATTTCCTTCAGGCCATCGCGGATCTGGATCTGGAGATTGCGGTGCGGGCCCGCGACCAGAGAGGCGGTTTCCTGGGTGCGGCCGAGGGGGGAGGCGAAGACCGCCGTGATCGGCCGGTGCTTCAGCCGTTCGCCCAGCGCGGCGGCCTGGCGACGTCCCTCGTCGGAGAGCGGGATGTCGGTGGCCCCGGCAAAGCG
>JAQGPE010000267.1 GCA_028293225.1 Akkermansiaceae bacterium
GCCGAGCGCCTCTCCCAGCTCCCCTATGATGCCCGCATGATGGCCATGCGTCTCATTGATTCAGGGCTGGAAATGGACGAGTCCCGATTCCAGGCCTGCATCACCTTCGCCGCCGCATCCGGCTACGAAGATCTCCGCTCCCTCGTCATCCCCAGCCTCACCGGCGGGGCCAATGCTGTTGAGCAGTCCAGCCTCCGCCGCTGCAATCTTCTCGTTCAACTCGGTGGCATGCATCCCGTTCCTTTTGCCCCGTCCTTGCTCGCGAATACGGCCGCCACTTGCACCGCGACCGCCGACCTGGATGCGTTGAAAACCGCCATAACGACTTTCGTCACCGCTCTTGGCGGCAGCGGCAGTGTCGAGTTGACCGCAGAGCCCGGCGAGTAAGCAGCCCCTGAACTTACCCATCCTCGGGCGAGGCCTTCGAGCGGAGCCGATACTCCGAGTTCTTCCGGTCCACGCAAACCTTGCACGCGGCACGGCCTTTGTAGAACAGATCCAGCAGCTTCACCTCCCGGCACTGGCTGCACTGCTTGTGGCCCTCCGGCACCTCCACAACGATCGGCGGCGGCGTCAGATGCAGGGGCGGATCGAGCGAAACCGGAAGTTCACTGGCGAAGCGCCAGACTCCGTCCCACTCGCCGACCAGTCCTGGAGCCAGACGGAACGCCGTGATGGTGGCACCCCTGAAATAAACCTCGGCAAAGATTTGCTGCAGGAAATGCTTCCGGTCCCTGTTACTGCCCTCCGCGGGCCAACCTTCGGTCGCCTTGGCAATTCTGGAGGCGATGCCGGTTAGTTGCACCTCATCGGCCTCGGTCCGCTCGTGCGCCCGGATCGAAGCCAGCACGCGCGCTTTCTCTTCAGCTAGTCGCTCCCGCCGTTGCTTCGCTTCTGCGTTGCTCATAATCCCTTCCTCCAGGCCGTCGAGAACACGCCGGTCCTTCCGATCCAGATCATCGAGCTTCTTCTGAAGCGTGTCGCCGAGATCGAAGCCCACCACCTTGGACGCCTGCTTGTTCCGTGCCTGGTCGAGCACCGTGCGGACGAACTCAGCGTCAGCCAGGAAACGGAGCACGAACGCCTCGGCCAGTTCATCCAGAGCCTCCTTGCGGCTCCACGGCTGGGCGCACCGGAAGTTCCCGGCCTGCCGGGTCGCCGACTCGTGGTGGCTGCGGCAGAGGTAGTGACCTTCGACCTTCGTGCCGTCTGCAAGGCGCCGACTGCGCGTCTTGGCGTAGAGACGCTCTCCGCAGAACCCACAGCGTCCTGTGCCGGCCAGAAGGCTTCCCTTGTGGTGCTCGGCCACGTAGACCGCGTGATTCTCGCGGATGCCCTTCAGGACCGCCTGAACACGTTCCCAGCGCTCGTCGGTGACAGCCTGCTGGTCCGGCGGAAACACCCGGACCTTGATCACCTTCTCAGGCTCACGCTTGATCTTAGGCCTGTCGCCTTGACGACCATTGACGCTGCTGCGTTTCTGCGTTTGGTCTCGGCACTTGTCGTAGACGCGCCAGCCCTTGTAGATCGGATTCCGGAGGATGTGGCGTACGTTGATCAGGTTGATGCCGGACCGTCTGCCGATTTCCGAGAGGTTCCGGATCCCTTCTTCATCCATGAGACGAAAGGCCTCGATGACGTTCGTGACTGAGTCTGTGTAGGTGTAGAGGTCGGCTTTGCGGTCGTAGCCGATGCCGAGCGGCAATGTGATCCTGCTGCCTGGGTTGTGTCCCCTCGCCCGCTTGACCTCCTTGCTCTGCTGCATGCGTTTCAGCATTACCAGTCGTTCGTAGCCGCCGAAGCCTGCGAGGAAACTGCTGCTCAAAAACCCCTCTGGCGAACTGAGGTCATGAATGGTTCCGCCAAGGTCCAGGATGACTCCGAAGCGCTTGCAGCAGTCCAGAAGCTCGCCAGAAGTATGACCGTCGAGCCTCGCGATTCGCGACATCTCGCTGGCGAGCAAGACATCGACTTCCTTGAGCGACATCTTGCGCATCAAGTCTCGGATCTCAGGCGTATTCGGGACGTTGGTTCCAGACACATCGATAAGCTCTATACGTTCCAACACCTCGTAGGCCTTCGACGCCGCGATACGTTCTACCGCTTCCCGCTGACGGTCCAGCCCGGCCCGGTCGTCACCAGCTTGCTCGGCCGTGCTGACCCGCACCAGCGTCACACAGCGGAGCCGCTGGGGCTCCGGCTTCATCTGAAAAGTAGCTGCCACCATCCTATCAAAAAGTTGAGCACTATAGCCTGTCAATTTTTCCCCTGGATCACCTGGGGAGAGAGGGCGGCCACCCAAGGAGGCTGGCCGCCTTTAGGATCAGTTAGTCCGCCTGCGGCTCTTCGCGACCGCGGTCTGCAAGTTCCGGAAGAATTTCTGTGAAATCCTTCTGGGACAGCCACAGCTCGTAAGTTCGGCAACCTTGGGAATGGGAGGTACTCCGCCGAATCACGCGAGGGTGTGATTTGGAGATTTCGTAGAGTCGATTCCCCATGTCGGACTTCGAGGTGAACAATTGCCGAAGGCGGTGTTTCGACACAGAGACGCTCGATTCCAGGATCGCGTGCATGGCGTGACCTTTCCCTGACCAGACCTTCACGGTTTCCTCCGGCGTGTCGGTCAGCTTGTTGATGAACTTGGTGTAGAAGGCGGTCAGGATCATCTCCAGCGTCTCCGTCTCAGGTGAAAGGTCGCTGAGCGCAGCCATCACCTCGGGATGGTGGAAGGTCTTGATGCCGGTCCGGTCGTTAGCCAGTTCAGGACGAATCTGATGCTCGTGGAGCAGATAGTGGAGCAGCATCGGAATCTCCTCCTTCATCCCTCCGATCAAGGCCTCCTTCTCGGCCTTCGCGATTGGGAATCCACCTGGGCGTGGAGAAGCCTTGAAGAGAGAAATTTTATCCATAATGGACTCCTCGATGATCGGAAGCGCCATCAACGCTGAAGGGTTCTCGTTGAGGCTGAAGGCCAGGATTGAGTGGATGGGCATTGAAACTCCGCCCTTGTACTTCGCCTCAATACGCGCGGCCTGCGCGAACAGATGCGCCTTCAACATCGAAGCGATTTTGGCCCGGGTGCGGTTGTCGGTTGCGCCGGTCTCGTCATCGACTGCCAGCACTTCGGCAGCAACAAGCTCACCGTTGAACGAGGTGCGACCCGAGAAGTATGGAAACGGGTTGGCAGAGCGCCCTCCGAAGAGAGTCGTGATGAAGCTCAGAAGCAGCGTCTTCCCGCCTCCTGGTGGCCCGGTCAGGACGATCGCAGCCATCGGCTGGCGTTCCCATGGGGACTTGGTGCCATCGAGAAGGGAATGAAGGTGGCGAGCGAAGACCGACAAAGCTCCGAGCAGAAACTCCGACTGCTCCGCGCCGAACATATCGTCGAAGAACTGGCCGAGGAGGGGCCACTCTCCGGCTACCGGCTGAGGGTGCATTGCCTGGCTGCGAACCAGGATCCGCTGGCCAGCAGGTGAGATATAGGCACCTTTTCGGAAACCGGCCGCTTCAGTGATCGAATCCACCCAGTGATTGTCCTGGATCACAAGAATCAGCTTGCGAGCAATGAAAGCCGCCAGCTTGGCGTCATGCACTTCGATCTGCAGTTCCTGGGTGAGGCGTTGGTGAAGGGACGATTGATCGATCTGGATGAAGTCTTCGGAAGGGAGCCGCGTGTAGTAGCTTGGAAAGCTATAGTAGTAAGGTGCCACCACCTTCGCAACGTACTCTGGAGCAAGCGCATTTTCGACCGCTTCGCCGGCCTTCTGAGTAATGATCTTGAGAGCCTCATCCAAGCTCTTCGGCTGGGGGCGAACTCGGTTGGCTTCAGCAGGAGTGGTAGATGAATCGGCATCCACCGTCGCCGAAGAAGCGGCTTCCACGGCTTCCACGGCTTCGACCGCTTCGACCGCTTCGACCGCTTCGACCGCTTCGGTGACTTCCGAGACAGCTTCGGCCATGGAGCCGACCGAGGGGGGATCGGTAGGAGTAATAGAATCCATCGGCGGCTTATTTTCAGTTTGAGTGCTGTTAGTCATAATGAAGAAGTCTAGGTTTCAGGCGAGATAGCGAAGGTCTTGGAGGCGGGTAGTGCCGTCGCTGAGACGACGAGTCGATCCCGGCAGACGAGACATCCGCGACGGGTTCTTGGTGGCTGGATCAAACCCGAAGGGAACGAGCGCGTCGAAGAGGGGACGGACCTTGGCTCGGTAGTCGGCGAGATCGGTCGCTCCCACCCAAATCAGAGCGTGAACCGATTTCCCTCCGGAGAAGGTGCAGGCCCGGATGTCCAATCCATCGACGATGAATTTCGCCAAAAGCGCCTCCTGGAGATCGATTGCCAGGTGATCGCATTCCATCACCGCAAAGTCGTAGTGGGTGACATCGAGATCGCAGTGGCACTGGTCTCGCCCCGATCCCACTTCCGAAACGGCGTTCGGACGGATCAGCATCCCAGAGCCCAGGGAAGGAAGCTTTGCTGCGGTCTCCGCGCAAAGTTCATCCGAAGACAAGCTCGCCCCTGGCAGAATCACGCCGTCTCCGTCGAGATCGGCGACCGCGTTATAGAAGCGCCCAGGCTGGACGATCCGGCCCAGGTATGCGATGCACTGGCCTTCGGGGGTGCGGGGGACCGGAACCGGTGAAAGGGCAGCGAGGGCGTTCGGCACGATGGAGTCGCGGCCACCGATGTGACGGAGCGCGTTCCGTTCGAAATCTTGAGGAGTGAACTTGCGATATCGGGTCGGATAGGGGCCATCGGACCCTTGCAGTGGTTGGTTATTTACCATGGGAGAAAATGAACCCTTCCCGGTCATTTTTGGCTAACCAAGCTTGTCGGCTCCTCCTCTCCCTTGCAGTAGCGACACTTGCTCCTTCTGAGACCCTCTCTCGGGTCAAGGGAATCACAACTTTAAGAAACGCTTCCTTTCAAGCTGCTCTTGGCCGGAAACTGGCCAAATCTGGAGGAGGC
This sequence comes from Akkermansiaceae bacterium, assembly GCA_028293225.1. GTDB lineage: Bacteria > Verrucomicrobiota > Verrucomicrobiia > Verrucomicrobiales > Akkermansiaceae > Haloferula. The sequence continues at coordinate 4,970 of JAQGPE010000267.1, forward strand.
TCTCTGACCGTTCAGGAACTGATTTTCGAGGCTGGGGTACAAAATATCCCCCACCGGTGGGCTATATCTGCGGCGAGACACGAGCCGAGTGGGTATCGTG
>JAQGPE010000245.1 GCA_028293225.1 Akkermansiaceae bacterium
TGTGTTGCCGATCGTCTTTCCTCCGACCGAAAGATTGCCTGTTAGAACCGGTGATTTCGAGCGAAGGAGAGCCGCATCGATGATCTCGCGCCCCCAGTCGAAATCGTGATTCCCCAGTGCCCAGGCATCGTAGCCCACGCGATTGAAGAGATCGATCATCAGGCGTCCTTCCGTCTCGAAGCCCACTGGCGTGCCCTGATAGACATCGCCGATGTCGAGCAGCAGCGAATCCGGATTTTCCTTCCGCCACTTCCGGATCTGGGCCACGCAGCGCGCCATGCCGCCCACATCGCCCATACCGTCGTAGGTCATCGTGGGCACGATGTGGCCGTGGAGATCCGTGGTGTGGAAAATCGAGATCGTCCTGCCGCGATACTTCGGCTCCATGGCTCCGGACAGTGCCGCGGCGCCGAGATAGCCAGCTCCGCCAGCCAGAAAGCGACGGCGCGACACGGAAGGAATTTCCATGCCCTCCACTCTCCACGTTCCCTCATCGATCTCCAGTCCTTCTTTCGCCGGGCTTTCCCCATGGCACCAGTGCTGCTAGGCTTCCGGACATGCGCTGCCCCTACTGCCGCACCCCCCTCACCGAGCACTCCGCCGAGTGCCCGTCCTGCAGGCTGACGCTGGACCGCGCGGCCTCGCTGCTGGGGCCGGTGCCGCGGATGACACCGGTGGTGGGTGACCTGGCCGGGGTGTTCCGGCAGCGCGGCAAGAAGAAGCTCAGGCAAGCGATCAACCGTCTGGAGTGGAATTTCCCGCAGGTCCATTTCCACATCCTGGCTCACGCCTTTTCCTCAGAGCATCCCTTCGATCTCAACGTCTTCTGGTTTTTCAACTGCGGCGCCCTGTCCGGTGAGCACGAGAAGGCCGGAAAAAACCACACCGTGCTGCTCGCGCTCGATCCCATCCAGTCGAAGTCCTCGATCATGGTCGGCTACGGGCTGGAGCCTTTTCTCAGCGCGGAAGCTCTCGATCACATTCTGGAACTTGCCGGCCCGGCCTGGTCGAAGCGGGATTGGATTCGCGGGACGCTGGAAGTCATCGAGGGGATCGAACGCCTGCTCGAAAGCTCGGCGATCAGCGTCGCCGTCGGCTTCGGGCTTTCGCCTCTCGTGATCGCGCCGTCCCGGGACTATTGACCTCAGGCGAAAGTCCGCAGGAATCCAACCTCCAGGGCAAGCTGCTCCTGGGTATTGGTGTCGAGCGTCGCGCGCATCTGCCCGATCGCCTCCATCCGCCGGACGAGCCGGTCCATCGATTCACGACCGCCCGCGGCTGCGGTATCAGCACGGGCCTCTGGAAAATCGAGACCGCCAGCGCCTGACTTGGTACGCAGCACGTCGCCGAACCAGGACTGCAGGACCTCGAACAAGCGCGAGCGTTCCTGAAGGTAATCCGCCTCCGCGGAGGCTTTCAGCATTTCCTCGCGACGTTTCAGCCAGTCGCCTTCGATGGCGTTCTTCAACGCTTTCTCCTCAGCCTTGAGAATTTCCTCGGCGGCATCCACCGCCTCAGCCTTGCACTCCTCCAGCAGCGAAGAAAACACCGCTTTCAGGCCCAGGGCAGCCGTCGGCGAACCAAACCCCGCGCGCGCCGCCTGATTGAGGGCCGCGACCAGTTGCCCTCCCCGGCCTGCCGAAAGGTCCGTCTTTCCCAAAAGCGGCAGCCGGACACAACGCGACAGCACCGTTGGCAGCAGGCCGCCGGGATTCGACGTCAGCAGCAGCAGCAGCGTCCGGGGCGGCGGCTCTTCCAGAGTCTTCAGGAAAGCGTTCTCCGCGGCAGGAACCATCCGGTCCGCATCCACGATCACGCAGATCTTCCAGGTATTCGGGCCGGACGCGATATAGAGCCGCTTCTCGACCTCGCGGATCGCATCCACCACGATTCGCCGGGACTTCGACTGGGGACGCAGAATCTGCACCCACTCGCCTCCCAATTCATCCAGCGGTGGAATCACCTCCTCCACCTTCTGGCCGAAAAGATCGAAGCCGCCTCCGGTCGACTTCGCGTCCAGCATCTTGATCAGCCGGCCGGCAAGATGCTCCTTGCCGCAACCCACGGGACCACTGATCAGGAAAGCGTGAGCGAGGCGCCCGCGCTCGTGGGCGGCGCTCACCAGTTGAAAGGCTTGTTCGGGCGAAAATGCCATGCGCGGTCATCCTGACCAAAGGCACCCCCGGTCCGCAATCCCCGCCTGTCGATTTTCCGCCTGACTCTGAGAATCAATGAGATTCGTTAGAGAGGCCGAGGCATCCGTACAAAAAAATCCCTCCGTAAAGGAGGGATGGCAGTCTCGCTAGGATTCGTACCTAAACAAGCAGAATCAAAATCTGCTGTGCTACCATTACACCACGAGACTGTTGCACAAAAATGAGACCGGCCAAGGAGGCAGTGGCAGTCTCGCTAGGATTCGAACCTAAACAAACAGAGTCAGAATCTGTTGTGCTACCATTACACTACGAGACTAATGTGCCGCTGGCGGGGCCGGACGCTAGGAAGAACGTCCGGCTTTGGCAACAGGGAAAACGCCTTTTTGCGAAGAGAAAAGTCCTCTTACGCCGGAGCGCCCACGATCGCTCCGGGGAGCGGGCCTTCGCCGTCTTCGACTTCCTCGACCGGCTTTTTAGGCACGGGCTTGCGGGTGTCGTTAGGCAGCGCGGGTGGCTTAGCTCCTGGTGTTGGTGGATTCTTCATCTTGCCGTGATCGATCAGATCCCGGACATGCTCGGCATCAAGCGTTTCGTATTCCAGCAACGCCATGGCGATGATCTCAACGGTCTGACGGTTCGCGGTCAGAATCTCGGCAGCCTGCTGATAGGCCTCGTCAATGAAGCGCTTGATCTCGGCATCGATCAGGCGCGCCGTGTCTTCCGAGTAGGTTCGGGAAGGACCCCGACCCATGTAGGAATTGGCGCCGCTGGCTTCTCCGTATTCGATCATGCCGAGCTTATCGCTCATGCCCCATTCGCAGACCATATGACGGGCCAGTGAAGTAGCTCCGCGGATGTCGCCGGAAGCACCGTTCGAGACGTCGTCCGAATGGAACGACTCCGCAATCCGGCCACCCATGGTGACGATCAGGTCGGCAAGCGCTTCCTTGCGTTGCGTGGAGTATTTGTCGCCGTCCGGCAGGAACATGGTGGCTCCCAGGAACGGTCCGCGCGGAATGATGGTCACCTTGTGCAGTGGATCGGTGTGCGGCAGGACAAGATTCAGGTAAGCGTGGCCAGCTTCGTGCCAAGCGGTGCCGATCCGCTCGCGATCGCTCATGGCGAGCGAGCGGCGTTCGCGGCCCCAGCGGACCTTGTCACGAGCTTCCTCAAGCTCGGCGATCGTCACGGACGAGAGTCCCCGGCGGGCGGCAAGCAGGGCGGCCTCGTTGATGAGGTTGGCCAGTTCTGCGCCAGAGAAACCGGGAGTGCCGCGGGCGATGCGGGCCAGATCCGTGCTGGGAGCCAGCTTGATCTTCTTCACGTGCACGCGGAGGATTTCCTCACGACCGTTGACGTCCGGCAGTGAAACGTTGACCTGGCGGTCGAAACGACCGGGACGCAGCAGCGCCGGGTCAAGAACGTCGGGACGGTTGGTGGCGGCAATGATGATGACCCCCTCCTGGGTGTCGAAGCCGTCCATTTCCACGAGCAGCTGGTTGAGCGTCTGTTCGCGCTCGTCGTGACCGCCGCCCATGCCGTGACCGCGATGGCGGCCGACCGCGTCAATTTCGTCGATGAAGATCAGGCAGGGAGCGTGCTTCTTGCCCTGTTCGAACATGTCGCGAACGCGGGAAGCGCCCACGCCGACGAACATTTCGACGAAGTCGGAACCGGAGATCGAGAAGAACGGCACATCCGCCTCACCGGCGATGGCGCGAGCGAGCAGGGTCTTGCCGGTGCCCGGAGGGCCGACCATCAGGACGCCCTTGGGAATGGAGCCGCCCAGCTTCTGGAACTTGCGGGGATCGCGCAGGAAATCGACGATTTCCCACAGCTCTTCCTTGGCTTCCTGAATGCCGGCGACGTCCTTGAAAGTCACCTTGTTGTGATCCCGGGTCAGCAGGCGGGCCTTGCTCTTGCCAAAAGACATGGCGCCCCGGCCGGCGGCCTTCATCTGCTGGCGGAACAGGAAGAACAGCAGCAGAACGATCAGCAGAACCGGCAGGAAGGTCAGGAACCCGCGGGCCCATTGGTTGTTCTCCTTGTAAGTGACTGAGTAGCCCTTCTTCGTCAGCAGGTCGCGGATATCCTCACCCAGCAGCGCGGGGTTGGTCTTGACCACGAATTCCTTCGGTTCGCCGAGCTTCATCTCGCTGTTGATCACGCGAGCGCCCGTGACCGTGCCGAGATTGCCGTCAGCCGTGTGAATGATCAGAGGGCTCGTCTTGGTATCAATTTCTCCAAGAGCGAACGCTTTGCGGAACTGAGCCTGATTGATGGCCGTCGGAGCGGCAGGCGTTTCGGCCCCCGGGTTTTCGGGAGTGACCGGAGCGGTGGTGCGTTCAAGCGTCACGTCTTCGCCAACAATCTGACGAAGATCGGCAACCGACATCAGGACCTGGAACGGTTCGGCCTTCAGTCCGTCCTTTTTGACGTCGTTTGCCAGGGGCGTGTAGTAACCGCTGATGGTGGCGTCGGTGATCGACTCACCCGCGGTGACCGTGATAGGGAACTTCTTTTCAGAAGCGCTCTTATCGTCGTCGGTCTTGATCAGGCCCTGATCGAGCAGCCGGGTGAACTGAGCGTAGCTCAATTCCTCCACGGCGCGGCCTTTCACGTTGAGAATGGCAAGCCCAAGGATCATCAGCGCCGCGAGCAGCAGGATCGCAAGACGCCAGTTGAAGCCGGGTGGTTCGTTCGCACCTCGAGAGTTGGGACCCTGGGGCGGACGGGATTGGGGCGATTCGGACATGGTTCGATGGTGGAGCGGCCTGCTTGGCCGCCCGCAGTGATATTAGCACGCGAAGGGCTTATTGCAAAACGCGCGGCAGATTACCCCCGACTTGTTGAAAGAAAACCCAATTTTTTTTGGCGCTTCTTGCCCGCAGCCCCGGCGTTTGCCAACGATGGCCGGGATGGAACCCGACAACCTGCCCGAAGAGACCCCGGAGACGCCCTCCGGGAAAACGGGCTGGTGGCCGCGAAAACGCTCGGCGACGCTCCGGAGCGAACGGGTTTTAGGGCTGATGGTCGAGGCCTTCGCGGGCTTTGCCATGCTCGACGGGCACCTGGATGCGGAAGAAGCGGACCTAATCCTGGACCTTCTGCGCAATGCCTTTCCCGAGGCCGACCATAGTTGGCTCGGCCGCCGGGTGCAGCGGGCCGTCCGCGACGCCAAACCGCTGGCCAGCACCGCCCTGGATCTGCGGGAACTGCTCGACGACTCGCAAAAACTGGCCGTCGGACTCCAGCTCTACACCCTGGTCGACGCCGTCGGCCGCTCCGAGCGCAGCCGCTCCTCCTTTGAAGTTTTCCTGCGCCGCCTTGGCCGGCCGGATCACGCCTGGGTGATTCTCGGAGAAATGTCCGGCGAAGACAATCCGCCCACCACCCCCGGTTTCGAGAGGCTGACCTTTGGCCGCACTCCGGGCGATGACGTGACCCTGCCTGACGAAGCCGACGGCTACTCGTTTCGCGTCTACCGCGCCGCCGATCTCGTGCTGGTGCGGAACACCGGCGACAAGCCGTTGTGGGTGCGCGGCCGCTCGCTGGAAAGCGGCGCCTTCCTGCGCATGCGGGCCCGCCAGCAGCTGGTCGTGCCCGGCTGGACTCTGACCTGCGAGGACCTCGTTTTCTTCCTGAACGTCAAGCTGACCGGCAACCGGCCCGCGATTTTCCTGGCCGCGACCGAGGACGGCCTGACCAGCGAGCGCAGCCGCAGCCGCCAGAGTTCCGTGCGGATCCGCTTTGGCCTGGAGGCTGAAGTCGAGGCCCTGCGGCCGACCGAACTGGCCGTCGATGGCCGTGGCCTCCTGGTTTCCTGAAAGCC
>JAQGPE010000319.1 GCA_028293225.1 Akkermansiaceae bacterium
GTTCAGTTCTTTCTTGGTCCGCTCGGCTTCATCCAGCTTTTCCTTCAGCACGTCCAGCACCTGGTGCTGCAGGCGGTCCTCCCACTGGCGCTGGGCATCCTCAGCCTCGGCGCGGTAACGCTCCAGCTCGTGCTCCTCCAGCTCCCTACGGCGCGCATCGTAGCGACCGTTGGCATCGTCGGCCGGATCGAAAAATTCCGCCGTCTCTGGATGCTTCTCCGCCAGGGCGCGCCGCTCCACATCACGGAGGTCGCGGGCCTTCTGCGAATCGTGCTTCTGCGCCACCGCCACGGCGGTCGCCGCCTCGATCCGCTGCGACCATTTCGGAAACTGCTGTCGCGCGGACTCGATCTGCTCATCGATCTCCGCTTCGCGCACGCTGTCCAGATGTTCGCGACTGAGCCGGCGCACCTGCAAAGCGGTCTGCTCCTCTTCTTCCAGACCGGTGATCCCGTCGAGCTGTTCCCGTTCCTGCTGTTCGAACTTCGCCAGCGCGCCGTTGAGGCGGCCGATGCGCTCGATCACGCCCTCAAAAGTCTTTTGCAGAACCCGCAGTTTCTCGACCGTCGCTTCACGCTCCGGCGTCGCCAGCAGGCGGATGGTTTCTTCCAGCGCCTGTGCTTCCTTCTTGAGCCGCGGCAAATCCCGCAGGCCAGCCGTGCCAGCGGGCGGATCGGCCACGTCGAGGTGCCACTCCTTGCCCAGGTGCAGCCATTTCTTCCAGTCGTCACGGGACCGCCTGACGCGCTCCAATTCGTCGAGCACCTCTTCCAGCTCTTCCTGACGAAGCGAGCGCAGCCGGCGCAGGCCTTCCTCGCCAATCGTGAATTCCTTCGACGGCAGCAGGTGCATCCGCAGCGGCGGATCCTTCAGCCAGCCATCCTTCGAAAGTCCGCGCTCATGCTTGTCGAGCTGCTTGACCTTATCGACCGCGGCCAGGTCTCCGTAGAGATGCCGCAGGTAGGCGCGGGCACCGCTATGCGGCGTCTCGAAAAAATCGGCCACAACCTCGCCCGTCGACTTTCCGGCTTGGTCCAGCTCTTCCAGATTCACCAGTGGCTCATCGATATGGCCAAGTCGCTGCGCATGATCCCAAGCCGAGGTGAAACTCTCCGCCAGCACCGCCTGCCGTTGCGAGCCCATCAGGGTCTCCAGCAGCGGCCACCACGACTCGGCCTCCGGCTTCACCTCGATCACCCGGCCCAGCGCCGCCGCCTTCTGGCCCCGGGAGCGCAGGGCATCCAGCAGCGGCGAAGGCGCCGTGCTGCCCTTGTTCGTCAGGTCATCCAGTTCGCGCTTCAGCCTCACTTCGCGCGCTTCGCATTCGCGCAGCTTCTCATCGAGCGGCCGCAGTTGCTCATGCCCCTCATTCACCAGCCCCTGGTAAATCCGCGTCATGCGCGAGGCCGCGTCGAGAGCCGGTGACTCGTCCGGCCCGTGCATCTGCTTGATCCAATCAGCGGCCTGGGCCGGCTCTTCCAGGCCGAGTTCGACGGCGTGCCGCAGCCACTGCTTCCAGTGCTGGGTCCGCTCCAAAAGAAACTGGTGCGCCGTTTTCGCGGCCTCGCGGAGAAGATCGATCTCCTTCTTCACCTCCTCATGGCGCGCCCGGTTCTGCGCCAGATGCGCGATCTGCGAATCGTTGCCCGCCACCAGGCGCACCGCGGAAAGCTGCTGGTCGAGGTCGTTGCGCTCGGCCACCGCCTCCTCCTGCTCGGCCCGCTGCTCCTCGTTCTGCTGCCGAAGCTGCGCCAGCCGCTCCCGACGGCCCGTCAGGTTCTCGCGCTTCTCCTCATGCAGCAGCGCGTCACGCAGATGCCCGAACAGCTGAGCTTCCTTCCGCGCCACCAGGTAACTGGAGTGCTGATCGCAAATCCGCACCAGCCGCTGGTGTTGGTCGTGCATCGTATCCAGGCGGTCTTTCGCCCTACGGTGCGCGTCGACACTGGCGCGCACGGCCTTCACATCCGGCAGGCCGGGTTCCAGCAGATAGTCGCGAATGAATTTCTCGAAGCTTTCGACCGGCTGGAAAGCCATCGAACTCGGCAGCGTCTTGTTCATCTGCACCCGGTCAAAACCAAGATGCATGCGCGAGGCCATTTCCTCCAGGTAGGTCGCCTGGCGGTCCCAGACATCGCCTTCCAGATCGCGGCGCACGTGCACGCGGAACTCCTCTTCGGACAGGAAGGACAACCCGTCGCGGAGCAATTCCGTCGCCAGGAAATCGCCTTTCTCCAGGCGTCCCGGCACCGTGAACCACAGCGTCCGCGGCTTGGCCGTCGGGCCCTCGTACTCGATCCGCGCCCCCCACGTCTCACGCCGCGGCTCGGTCTCGTCGGCCTGCAGCGGCCAGACAAATTCCAGCGCCGCCACGGTCACACCGCTCGGCCGCAGGAAACGCTCCTGGCCGTCCTTGCCGACCGTGTTGGTATCGCACAGGCAGTAGCCGCGCAGAGTGCGGCCGCTGCCGGCGCCCGCGGCCGCCTTGTTGAAGCGGCTCAGCGATTCGCCGAGCATGACGAACTGCAGCAGGTCGAGCAGGGCGCTCTTGCCGGAGCCGTTCGCCCCGGTGATGAGCGTCAGGCCGGAGACGTCGATGAACTGCCGGTAGCCGTACCAGTTGACGGCGATGATGCGACTAAGGTGAACGCGCATGTCAGAAAGGGATCAGGGCTGGGCGGGGTTCGCCACGGGTTGATAGAGCTCGGTGCGAACGAGCCAGGATTCGATCGAATCAAAGGGAATGGTCCGCGCCAGGCTGGGCAGGATCTCGATCTGCATGTCCGACAGCGGCGAGCCCGGGTCCGGCTTCTGAGTGCGGATCAGGCGGTGCCTTTTCAAGCGGGCCAGCACCTGGTCGAGGTGCGTCTCGCCCGGCGGATCGATGTTTTCAAAGGTCGCCTTGAAGCGCTGCCACAGGTCATCGACGGTGATCACCACGGCCTGCGCCGCGTGGGTGCTGCGATGATCATCCCATGCCCGCCACAGCACCAGCAGCAGCAGCGTTTCGTCCTTGGTGAACTGGCCCAGCAGATGGCAGGACTCCGGCCGCGGCCGCGCCTGCAGCAGGCTGAAATCGTCATCCACGATCAGGTCCAGCCCCAGCGGCGCCAGGTAGTCGGACAGGTGCGATTGGTAGTGATCGCGCGCCAGCAGGAACAGATCGCGACCACTGCCCTCCGAGCCGAGCAAAGTGCCACGGCCTAACAGGTCAGCCAGGATCTCGCGGATCGGAGCGCGATCGGAGTCGGGAACGTCCGCCCAGAAGCGCGGCCAGTTGGGATCAGCTTCACTCATGCGCGTCGGGAAATCGTAAATCGTTCCATCTTCCAGCCGGACTGCTCGTCATGCGGGATGGCCTCCGGGTTCATGCCGTCCTGGCGGCGCGGACCGTCGACCGTCCAGCGGATGGTCCGGCCGTCGGCGACCGTGGCGTGGTCGTAGGCGGCGGTCGCCAGCAGATCGAGCATGTCGTCGATCGTCGTCGCGGCGAAAGTCTCCGTGCTTGCCGAGCCGGACACCTCATCCATCAGCCGGGCCACCAGGCGCGCAGCCCGCTGCGGCGTCAGGGCCAGGCGCTGCCTTTCGCGCAGGGCCGCCAGGGTGTCAGCCTCATCGTGCTCGCGCGACTCGGTTTCGCCAAAGGTGAGATCCGCCGCGCCACGCAGACGCCGCGTGCGCGCCAGCGACTCGATCCCGTAGAAGCAGCGCATTTCCGGCACCAGCAGCGGGAAATCCGGTTCCGCGTCGCGCATTGAGCCGAGCTTCGCGCCTGCGTGCGCCGCATTGATCGCATCGCAATAAGACTTGATGATCTCCGGCCGCCGCCCGCGCAGTTCGGTTTGGTAGGCGTAGCGCTGCTGCGAAAGCCGGTTGAAACCAGCCATGCGCGCGTCGATCGCATCGGCCACCAGCCGGATCGACGCCAGCCGCCGCTCCAGGTCCCGCAGCGCCTTTTCCGCCCGCAGATAGGACTCCTCCGATGACCAGCCGTAGTGCTCGGTAAAACCCTCCGCCAGCCGCTCCTTGATCAGCACCTGGTCGCGCAGATCCCCGACCTTCAGACGGGCCATCTGCAAGCGCGGCAGCAGCCCGTTGCGCCGCAGCGCATCGTAGCAGACCATGTGCTGGCCGGTGCCGAACTCGGCATACAGCAGCCGCAACGTCTCCGCCGGAGATTCACTGGCTCGCTGGCGTTGATCGAAAATCGAAATCAGCTTCTCGACCCCGTGAAGCTGGATCACAGCGGTTTCCAGGCGGCCGTTCAGATCGGTGACCGTGGCGCGCAGCTCGTCCGGCGTCCGGTAGCGCGCATCCAGGATTTCCGGACGCTCCATCGTCTCGCAGACCCCGCGAACCGTATCGGCGAAAGTGGTCAGCTCGGCGATTTCATCCTCCGCCAGGTCCCGCAGCAGCTTCAGCAAAGGCCGCAGTCCCGGTGAAAACAGCGTATAGCGCTCGTGCAGGCCGAGTTGCTGGTCTTCCAGCCAGCCGGCATCGCAGAGCCGGTTGAAAAGCTGCCCGGCCCGCGCACGGGCATCGCGCAGGGAAGCGCCCTCATCCTCCGCCAGTGCGACCTCCGGATGGGACGCCAGCGTCTCCCGGATCAGCGCGGTGGCATCCAAATGAGTCACCCGTCCGGCATCGCCCGCCGCCTCGGCGATCCGGTCCGCACAGTCGATGTAGATCGCCGCCGATGGCCGTGACAACGGCCGGAAGAAATCCCGCGAGACGGACTGGAGCAGGCGGTGGCTGAGGGATTCCCGGATCATCTGGACGGTGGGGGGCGGAAGCCTAGCCGCCCGGACGCGCGTGCCAAGCCCTCTCGGCTCCATCTCCGCTTCTTTCCCCTTCCCTGTTGAAAATCAGACCCTTCCCCGCTCGTGACGCTCCACCCGCCGGGGCTCGGACCCCAGCCATGCGCCGATTTTCCCGGCGATCAGCTCCTGATCCAGCCGCTGGGTGCAGGAGAAAATATCCAGCGCCGCGAACCGGTGCTCCGGCCAGGTGTGCAGCGCCACGTGGCTCTCCGCGATCACCACGATCGCACTCAGCCCGTGCGGGCTGAACTCGTGAAACACGTCGGTCACATAGGTCCCGCCCGCTTCCAGGATCGCCGCCAGCATCGCATCCCGCAGGCCATGCGTGTCCGCCAGCCGCGCGGCATCGCAGTCGTGAAAATCGATCAAGGTATGCCAGGCAAGGGTCATGGAGAAGGGTCAGGCAAGGATCGCTCGCGCCGCGACATGCCCCCAATGGCACGCCTCTTCGAAAATGGACAGCCCGCTCATATCGCTGTGCGCGAAATGAATCCGCCCCGCCGGCTCCCGCATCGCCGCCCGCGCCGCTCCATGAATCGCCCCCGGCAGCGGCACCGCCATCGCATGGCCCCACAGCCACACGTCCAGATGCTTCAGCTGTTTCCGGATCTCCGGATGCGGTCCGGAAATCTCAGCCAGAATCTCGCCACACCACGCCTCGTAAGACTTCCCCAACGCCTCCTTGCGCGCCTCGACCGGCGGCAGATGGTCCAGCGGCTGATACCAGGTCAGCACCGTCGGCCCTGGCACCGGCGACAGATTCTGATGCGTCGCCACCACGTAGCCGAGCGATTTCCCGCTCTGCAGCACGTTGTCCCAGGTTTCGGAAATGGGCCCATCGATCGTCAGATTCGCCACCATCCACGGCGCATACTCCGGCGTCGCCACCTCCTCCATCCCCGGGATCAGCCGCTTGGCAATGAAGCGTGGCGTCGCGCAAACGATCGCCTCCGCCTGCCAGGCCTGCGCCTCGCCGGTCCGGGCATCGATCGCCTCGACCCGCCCCTCCGGAGTCATCCGCGTGACCAGTTTCCCGGTCGTCAGGTTCCCCTCCAGCCGCTGCCGCAGCAGCCCGACCAGGTGCCCGTTGCCCTCCGGCCAGGTCAGCACGTCGTGCGATTCCCGCGAGGCGAAATAATGGATCCCCGCCCACGCCGAGACCCGCTCGATCCCCGCGCCATAGTCATCGCGGCAGCCGTAGTTCACATACCAGTGCAGGTCCGGATCGTGGTAGCCCTCGCGCTTCATCCACTCGACCATCGTCAGCCGGTCGAGCGCCGCGAACCGCTCATCCTTCGAACTCTCGTCCACCGGAATCGCAAACGCCCGCCGCCCGTCGCTGCCGCGCACCTTTTTAAAATCCTCCATCAGTGCCGCGAAGTGCTGCATCTCCGCCCGCGCCTCCGCACTCAGCCCGTAGTCCGGGATCAGGCCGTCCTGCCAGCTGCCGCGAATCCACAGCCGTTCATCCGGATCGTGGCACAGTTGCGTCTCGTCCCACTCGCCCGGCCTGCCGAGCCCGAACTCCTCCAGCAACGCGCAAACATCCATCATCTCCGGCGTCGGCACCGGCACATAGTGGGCGCCCCACGGATACGCCGAGACCTCGTTGCGGCCGCTCGACGCATTCCCACCTACCTCGGCCTCCAGCTCGATCACCCGCACCTTCCGTCCCGCCTGCTTCAGCCGGTGCGCCGCGATCAACCCCGACATCCCGCCGCCGACCACGATCACGTCCGCCTTGTCAGCCGCCACCGTCGCCGCCTCCCGCGCCTTCCAGAGCAAATGCCCAACGTTGTGCGAAGCTCCCACGATCCCGCCGCTCCAGGCCCCCTCTCCAACGATCGCATCCGTCCGCCGCCCGCACGCCGACAGCGCCAGCGAACCGGCCAGGAAAGTCCGCCGCGTGATGCGCATCCTCTCATTCATAGCGGCCCCACTCCTCTTCGAAAAATCTCACCAGCGCCTGGTTGTTCAGACGGTTCACCGCCGCCGGCACCCGCGACATGTCCGGCGGTAACTGAAACGCCTCGCGCTCCGCCACCAGATCCAGATAGCGCAGCCCCTGCGGCAGCGCTTGCAGCTCATGCTCCTCCGGCGTCCGCGGTCCCAGGGTCGCCATCACAAACCCCCATTCGCCAAAGGACGGCACATAGACGTGATATGGCGAGGTCCGGTAACCGCACGCCTCCAGCGTCTCGTTCACGCACCAAAAGGACTTCCGCGCCGCCAGCGGGGAGGTGCACTGGATCGTCACCATCGCGTCCGGTTTCAGCACTCCCTTCAGCTTCTGATAGAAGGCTGTCGTAAACAGCTTCCCCAGCGAGAAATTCGACGGATCCGGAAAATCGATGATCACCACATCGTAGCGCTTGGCCTCCTTGCCCGCCGTAGTCAGCCACAGAAAGGCATCCTCATTCTGATAGTGCAGCTTCGGCGACAGCAGCGAGTTCAGGTTCAGCGCCGTCAGCATCGGGTTCGTCGTGAAGAGCTGCGTCATCGCCGGATCCAGATCCACCAGCGTCACATGCTCCACGTCCGGATATTTCAGCACCTCCCGCGCCGCCAGCCCGTCACCCCCGCCCAGGATCAGCACTTCCTTCGGCGACTCCGAACGGCTCATCGCCGGATGCACCAGCCCCTCATGATACCGGTATTCATCCCGCGAACTGAACTGTAGGTTCCCATTCAGATACAGCCGCAGATCGTCGCGATGCCGCGTCAGGACCATCCGCTGATACGGGCTGCTGTGCGCATAAATGATCGCCTCATTGTAAGCCGAGCGCTCCGCCCAGGTCTGCCACTTTTCCGCCTCCACAAAGCCCACCCCGAGCAGCACCATCGAGCCGATCCCGCCTGCCCACAGATATCGCGTCCGCGCAATCTGATCGCGCAGGTAGTGCAGCGCCAGCAGCCCAACCCCGGCATTCAGCAGCCCGAACAAAAACGACGACCGCACCAGCCCCAGCTTCGGCACCAGCACCAGCGGAAACAGCAGCGAGGCCGCCAGCGCGCCGATGTAGTCCAGCGACAGCACCCGCGAAATGAGATCCTCGAACTTCAACTGATCCTTCAGCAGCCGCAGCAACAGCGGAATCTCCAGCCCCACCAGCGTCCCGATCAGGAACACCAGCCCATATAGCAGGATGCGGAAGGAGGCCACCTGGTCGAACAGCGCGAACAGCAGCAGCGCGGAAAACCCTCCCGCCAGCCCGATCAGAAACTCGACCCGGATGAAGGTCTGCAGCACCTGCACCTTCACAAACTTCGACAGCCACGAGCCCACGCCCATGGCAAAGAGATACACTCCGATGACCGTCGAGAACTGCGTGACCGAGTCCCCCAGCAGATATGACGCGAGCGTTCCCGCGATCAGTTCATAGATCAGCCCGCAGGTCGCGATCGTGAATACCGACGCCAGCAGCAGCAGGCGGATGCCTCGTGATTCCATGAAAAATCGCGCCGCTCAAGAATGAATGGACGCAGCAATGATGATGCACAGTCCGAGCCCGAGACCGGCAACCACCAGGGCCAGCGCCAGGTTCTTCTTCTCGATCAGTTCGCGCCACAGGTCATACGGCGTCAGCTTGTCGACGATGATGAAGGCGAGGCAGAAGATCACGATCCCGATGATCGAGTAGAGCAGGGAGGCGACGACATCGCGCAGGTTGATCAGGTCCATGGTTGCAGGAAGTGGATTATTTATGGAAGGAACCGCCGCCGCTCCCGAAGGAACGCCAGCCCGAGAAAAATGCCCCTGAGCCGGAGGAAGAAGAGGTGCGTACGCCACTGCGAGCTCCGCCGAAGACCGGCAGGATCCGCCAGCCGCCCAGGTTCGACACGCTCAGGGTGCCCAGGGTGAGGACCACCCAGCCGAGGTAAAAGGGATGCTTCATGATGGCAAAGGATCAGGGAGTGTAGTCGCTCTGCGACCAGCGGTCTGCTTCAAAACGATGGTAACGATAGACCGCCCAGGCAGGCCACGAAAGGAGCGCCAGCAGGCAGATCACGAAGTTCGAGGTGAAAAGCCCGCCCTGTTCGATCTTCACATGCACCGGCTCGGTCGGCAGCGTGCCGCTCGGCAGCGGACTCAGGGTCAGGTGATACTTCCCGGCCGGCACCGCGGGCAGGCTGGTGCCGACCATCGTGTTGTTGCTGCCCTGGGCCGGATTGACCGCGACCGGCACCGGATAGGCCGTGCCGGTGCTCTCCCCCACCAGCGAGGCGGTCAGGTTGGGCAGCGCCGTATTGCTGTCGCTCTTCAGGTCGATGTCCGCGCGGCGGCGGCCCTTCAACTCGAAAGTCTGGGACACCGAAGGCGCCGATTCCACCCCCGGCTGCTGCACGATCAGGTTCTGATCCAGCACCGTCCGGCGGTGGGAGAATGACGAAAACAGCGCCTCCAGCACGATCGCCACGACCACCGCCACCACACCCATTTTCACGAAAGCCCCCCGTCGCTCGATCCACGGATTCGGCGCGTTCAGGTAGACGCCATCGCCCGATCTCAGGACCTGGCCAAAGGCTCCGCCGATCACATCGGCAGGCACATATTCCCCGGTCGACCAGGTCAGCTCCTGCAGCTCCGGATAAAGCTCCGACGACAGCACATACGGCGGCGCGATGTAGTCCGCCACCGAGGTCTTTTCCCCCACCCGCACCCGCCAGTAGAACTCCCCGGCCACCTGGGTCACCTCGGTGTCCTGGGCGTCGAAAAGCCGATAGGCCTTGTCGCCGAAGCGCATGTCATAGCCGCTGCCCACCGGCGTGTCCGGGATGCGTTTGATGAAATTCCAGTGGCCCGCCGACTCGGTCAGCCACGCAAAGCCCTGCCACGGATTGTAGAGCAGCAGTTCCCGCCAAGTCACATACGGATCCTTCCGCCACAGGCAGCCCAGGACCTCCCA
The DNA here is from genome assembly GCA_028293225.1 of Akkermansiaceae bacterium. GTDB lineage: Bacteria > Verrucomicrobiota > Verrucomicrobiia > Verrucomicrobiales > Akkermansiaceae > Haloferula. The sequence continues at coordinate 9,728 of JAQGPE010000319.1, forward strand.
CTCGACGCCACGCAGCGTCCCGCGCTTGCCCAGCGCCAGTGGCGGTTGTGGCAGCGACTCGGCCTTGAGCACCTTCTGCCCGATCTCCGCCCGCGACTTGTGAACGTCGATCAGGCTGCCGCAATGACTGCACGCCAGCGTCGTCGTCACCCCGGCCAGCCGCACCTCCACCACGCCGCCGCAGTTCGGGCAGCTCATGGCCTGGGTCATCTTCTTCTCGACCGGCACCGGCTCGCCGTTCCAGCCGGGGACGGCCTTCAGCCCCTCCCACTGGACCTCGTCCGGCATCGCGGAAAAGCCCATGAAAAACTGCGCCTCGCCCTCATGCCACTCGACCCCGGCGAAGGCCCGGCCTGGACCTGTTAGGTCGGTGTCCTGCCACGTTTCGCCCGGCACGGCGACGAAGGGCAGTTCTCCCTCCCCACCGGCCGCGGTGGCCTGTTTGATATCGCTGACCCGGTACTCCGTCCCGCCCAGATTCACCGGCTGCCCCGCGCCCAGTTGCTTGATGGCATCCGCCAGCGCCGGCTGGGCCGGAGCGGCTTCGGAAATCATGAAAAAGCCCTGCGTCTCCGCCACCCAGCCGTAGCTGTTGCCGCCGAAGTCCGCATACCACTCGTCCCACGCCCCATCCTCCCAGCGCACCCGCAGCCGCCCCAGCAGCTTGAAGCGCTTGTCCCGGCAGGTTCCGCGCGCCCCGATCTGCAGCGGTGAATGATCCGGCGGCAGTTCCGCCATGGTCCCGATCGCTTCCAGCCCGATGTCCTTCCGCACCACCATCGACCGGCAGTTGGGACACACCGCGAAAACCCCGCCTGGGGTCTCAAAAGGAATGGGTGCCGAGCATTGCGGGCAGTCGAATTGGCGCATGCCCCATCAGACTGCCGGAGCCAAGCCGGGGAGCCAATGAGAAAACAGCGACGGATTCTCACTCATGACAGAGCCCGGTCAGGGAGCCGTCGTGGCCCGCTCGTTCGCCTGCCACTGGTCCTCCGCGGTCAGCACGCCCTTCGCACCCTTGCCATTCAGCCATTCCAGCGCCTGCTTGTCCCCTTTCAGCTCCGCATCCCAGAACGCTGTCGTCAGCGCCAGGATCGGTGGATGGTAGCGGGAGCCGAGCGTCGACTGTCCCTTCAGATCGCGGTCGCCAAAGCTCATGTGCACCGCCTTGTCGAACACCACCTGCCAGGCGGGCGCGTTCTTCAGATTCGGGAAAATCTTCAGGCGGTCCGCCGCGGTCGTGTTGCCGATCGGGCTGTCATCCTGCGTTCCGGTCATCAGCAGGCACGGCATCTTGATCGAGGCAAAGGCCGTCGCCGGATCCCCCAGGGTCGGGGGGCTCGGGCTCATCATCACCGCCGCGTCCAGCCGCTTGTCGAGAAAGGACTGGCTCGCCAACGTCTCGCCCGCCATCGCCTCGGTCGTGATCGCGCCAAAGGAATGCCCGGACATGCCGATGTGCTCCAAGTCCATCCGCCCGTGCAGCGCGTTCTTTTCATCGCCATTCCAGGCCGTCAGGGCATCGATCACCACCGGAACATCCTTCACCCGGCTCAGGAAACTTTCCAGCGAAGCAGCGCTCTTCAGCTTCTCGAACCGCTCCCCGGCCGCCACCTCCTTCCAGACCGCCTCGTCGCTGCCGGCATGCTGGACGAAGACGACCACGTAGCCGCGCTTGGCCCAGTGGTTGCCCAGATAGGGATTATTGTCCCGGGAACCGCCAAGGCCATGGGAGAAAAGAATCACCGGCGCGGCCTGCTTCGTCTCCGGCAGGTAGACCCGCACCGGGATGATCCGGTCGCGCTTGGCATCCTTGATTTCAAAGGTCTCCGACACCGGCGTCCCGTCCGCCACCTTCAGCGGATCGTAGGCCTCAGGTTCGGCGGAAAGGGCCGTGCTGGAAATCACCAGCGCGAGGAGAGCGGCAATGCGGGAGTGCATGGTAACCCATAAACCCCCTGGCATCGTCAAAGTTGCCCCGCCGGGAAATCAGCCCTTCTTGTCCAGATTCGCCTTCATCTCTTCGTCCGTCGGCGTCGCGGTCGGCACGCCGCCCTTCGGCACTTCCAGGTGCGCCAGCCAGACGATCGCGTTCAGCATCAGCCGCCGCTGGTCATCCTGCTTCCAGTTCTGGTGATAGTGCCCGCCGGTAAAGCCAAAGCCGCGGACCTTTCCCGCCTCATAAGTCCACATCACATGTTGGACCTCCTTGCGCTCCAGCACCGCCGCGCGCACTTCCGGGTTCCCCTCATGCGGACCGTCGCCGCGGGTGAGCGTCTCCGCCGGTGGCAGCGCGCTCAGGATCGGCGTCACGCCCTCCATCTTGCCGCGGAAGCGCATGTGGTAATACCACTCGTCCTTGGTCGCGAAATCCGCCACCCCGCGGGTGATTTCATTCTTCGGCAGTTTAAAGGCAGCATCCCACACCGGGTTCACCGACCAGTCGGCTTCAAAGTAGCCGCCGATCAGATCCAGAAAGCCATCGCCCGGTCCGCCCTTCGGCACCTCCACCGCATAGTGCAGGCAGCCGATTCCCGTGCCTTTCGCCGACAGCTCCTTCAGCTTCGCCAGATGCGGGATCGCCAGGTTGCCGCCGCCGCCATCGGCGTAGATCACGACCGCCGCCGCCTGATCGAGGACTGACTCATCCGCAGGCCAGCCGCTGACGACTTCGGCCGCCACCGGCAGGCCACTTTTCTCCAGCTGACCGGCTAAAAGGAGACTGCCAGCCCGATGTTCATGCTCGCCCGGCCCGTGACTCGGCGGTCCCGCGATGAAGACAATCCGCTTCTTCGCTCCGGCTCCTCCAGCTTCTTCGCCAAGGCACAAGCTCATGGACGTCAGCAACATCAGCAGCGCTCCCGCCACGACCAACGATCTGCGTGATCCCGCCTCTGAAGTCTTTTCCACCCGCATTTTTCAGATACACGCGCACAAACCACGCCTTTCAAGTAAATCATGGTTTAGTCACAATTGAGTCACAACAGTGTCACGACAGCGCAGGTGTATCTCGTCCAAACGGGTTCTACCGGTCCATCGCTCCGCAGGCCCCAAGCCGCCATCCGAGCGACCAAGCGCATCTCATGAACTTCACGAACCGACCCGTTTCGCCCGGTGCCCTCCGCACCGCCCCCCTGATTCTGACACTGCTCTGTCCTCTGGCAAACGGGGCTGAAATTTTCTGGGCTAACCCCGTCACCGGCTCCTTCAGCGATCCCTCGCTGTGGACCGGTGGCGTGGTTCCCGGCGCCACCGATGGCGCCAGCATCCCCGCCGGCACGGTGAACATCGCCGCCGACTGGGCCCTGACCAATGCCACCGCCGGCACGCTCGCCGCCTCGTCCGCCCTCTTCAACCAGACCGCCGGCAATGCCGCACTGACCGGCGACCTGCGCCTCGGCACCGTGGCCGCGGCCACCGGCGGCTATACCCTGAGCGGTGGCAAGCTCACCGTCGCCAACGCCATCCACGTCGGCGAAATGGGTGCCGGCACGCTGAAGATCGCCACCGATCTCGACCAGACCGCCACCGGAATCGCCAATCGCATGGTCGTCGGCAACCGCGCCCTGCCGGCCAGCGGCAATCTCGCCGCCGAGGATGTCTCCGCCTTTGCCTCCCCTTCCTCGCTCGGCAGCGTTCAGCACACCGCCGGCGCCTTCAATCTCACCAATGAACTCTGGATCGGCCTCGGCAGCGGCGGCTCCGGCACCGCCGACACGGAAGGCGGCTACAGCGACATCAATTTCGGCATGTATGAGCTCAGCGGCACCGCGACGCTCCGTTCGAAAAACTGGCTCCTCGTCGGCCGCACCGGTGGCGAAGGCGTGCTCAACATCAGCGGCGGCACCCTCACCAAGACCGCTGAAGGCGACCCCAACTGTTCCTTCGTGGCCGGCAGTTACGACGCGGGCCGTACCAGCGCCCACGGCACCATCAACCAGACCGGCGGCGTGGTGACCACC
>JAQGPE010000394.1 GCA_028293225.1 Akkermansiaceae bacterium
GAAAAGGACGCCCGCCTGCTGGTGATCCTGATTCCCAGCACCGACCTCCGCCTTGGCGAAATTGCCACCAAGACGGTCCCTGAAAACAAGGCCTACGTGGCGGCTGAGCGGGAAATCGAAAACCACAGAAACGGCAACAACGGCGCGAATCCGGCCCCCCCGCAGCCTCACTGAAATAAAAGAATCAAGAGGTCTGAATTCCTGCCGCAGGAATTTTGACCGGAGCTGAAACGGTGGTAGTGGTCTGAAATGGCCACTACCACCGTTTCGCGTAAGGCGTCCTTCAGCATCCCATCCCTCATCGCCGTGATCGCGGCGATCTGGAGTTTCACCAGCGGGGCCTTCTTTGGCCTGGTGCTTGCGATCGTTGCGATTGTCGCCGGTTTGCTGGGTGTGTTGCTTGCCCTGGCCCCGGGAGTTCGCGGCGGCGTCGCCAGCACCATTGCCGTGCTTGCGGGCGGCGCCGGGATCATTGCCGCCATCATCAAGGCGATCATCTACATCGCGAGTTGAGCAGGCGGCGCGCGGGCATTGACCCGCGGCGCGCCGGGACGGATGGTCGCCGCCATGAGCGACCTGATCGTAGGCATCGACCTGGGCACCACCAATTCCGCGATTGGCGTGGCGGACTCCGGATTCCCGATCCTGCTGGCGAACGAAAACGGCCGGCGTCTGACCCCCAGCGCGGTTTGGTATGGCAGGTCCGGCGAAGTCGAAGTGGGTGACGCGGCCCTGCGCCGGCGGCTGGCCGATTCCGGGCGGGTGGTGACGAGCGTGAAGCGCCGCATCGGCCGCCGTGAGCTGGCGGACGGTGAAGATCCCCTGCCGTTGCCGCAACTTTCCGCGGAGGAGGTCAGTGCCGAAATCCTGCGGGAGTTGAAACGGATCGCGGAGTGGCGGCTGGAGCAACCGGTGGGCAAGGCGATCATCACCGTGCCGGCCTATTTCAATGACTCCCAGCGGGCGGCCACGAAGCGGGCGGGGGAGCTCGCCGGACTGGAGGTGGTGCGCATCCTCAGCGAACCCACCGCCGCGGCGCTGGCCTACGGCCTCGACAAGATGGCGTAAAAGGCCCGGGTGGCGGTCTACGACCTGGGCGGCGGCACCTTCGACCTGTCGATTCTGGAAATGCAGGACGGCGTCTTTCAGGTGCTGGCGACGAAGGGCGACACGCGGCTGGGCGGCGACGATCTCGACCGCGCCTTGTGCGACTGGTTTCTACGCGAGCACGGAATGGATGGCGGGGACCTGACGGCGGGGTCGCGGGTCAAATTCCTGACCGAGGCGGAGCGGGTGAAGCGGATGCTTTCCGAGCGGGAAGAAGAGACCTTCCGCGTGCCCTTCTACGATGGCAGCCGGAGCGTGGAGGGACTGGTGAAGAGGGCCGATCTCGATGCCGCCGCGCGGCCCCTGATCGAGCGGACGCTGGTCTGCTGCCGCCAGGCGCTGGCGGATGCGAGACTCGGCTTCGGCGACCTGGATGCGGTGGTGCTGGTGGGGGGCAGCACCCGCTTGCTGGCGGTGAGAGAGGCGGTGGCGGCCCTTTTCGGGAAAGCTCCGGATGTCGGCCAGCATCCGGATGAGGCGGTGGCTTTGGGCGCGACGATCCAGGCGGGAGTGCTGTCCGGGGCCCTGCGCAAGATGGTGCTGCTGGACGTGACGCCTCTGAGCCTGGGGATCGAGACTTTTGGCGGGCTGATGAATGTGCTGATCCCGCGCAATACGACCATTCCGTGCAAGGCGGGGGAAATGTTCACCAATGCCGCGGCGGGCCAGAGATCGATGTCGATCCGCGTGCTGCAGGGCGAGCGGGAGATGGCGCGCGACAACTGGGAGCTGGGGTTCTTTGAGGCTCCTTTCGATTCCGCTCCGAAGGGTCAGGCGCGGGTGGGGGTGCAGTTCCGGATCGACGAAAACGGGATCCTCGAAGTGCTGGTGCGGGATGTCACGACCGGGGCGGACACGGTGGTCGAGATCCGCAGCGCCGCGGTGGACGTGGACGACAGCCGGGTCGAGCAAATGGTCAGCGAATCGGTGGACTATGCCTTTGAGGACATGGCGGAGCGCGTTTTCACTGAGGCGCGTCTGAAGGCGGAGGAACTGCTGCCGGCGGTCGAGGCGGCACTGGAGTTTGCAGCTACGGTCCTGCCGGCCCAGGAGGTTGCCCGGATCCGTGCGACTGCGGACGAAGTAAGGGCGGCGGTGGCCGGGGGCCTGCCGAATCCTCTGAAGACGGCGGTGCAGCGGCTGGATCAGGCGACGGAAATTCTGGCGGCCCTGCTGGTGGAGCGGGCGATGGATCAGGCGCTGGAAAGACGAATCGGGTCAACCGGGCTTGCCGCAGAGAGCGGTGACTGACATGGTCCCGGCGCATTACGGGGGGAAACGAAAGGAATGGGCTCCAAGAAAGGGAAAAAGAAACCAGGTGCGGCGTCCGCCAAGCCGATCAAAAAAGCGCCGGCGAGAGCCGTGGAGGAGCCGTCTGTAGCGGAGCCGGAGGCATCGCATGTCATTCCCGCGGCTGAAGCCGGGGCCGGGATGGCTTTTGTCGAATCGGCCGGGGCCGCCGCTGTCCCTTTCCAGACTGATGGTCAAACCGTGCCGGCGACGGCGCCGGGAGAGGAGATTCCTGTTTCCGAGACGGAGTGGCAGGAGCTGGAGAGCCCCTCTGCCGGAGAAGAACCGGCGGATGATATTTTTTCAGAGCCCGAATCCGAAGCGGGTCGCGAGCCTCTTCCTCTCGAGGACGCCGCCGGGGTTTCTGTGGCCGCCGGTCACGAAGCTTCTGCTGCGGTGGAGGAATCCGCGGAAGCCTTCCCGATAGCGCCTGGGGAGGAAGCGTTTCGGGATGAGCCGGTTCATGAGACGGCGGTCGAGGCGCTCCCGGCCTACCAACCTTTATCAGAGGCTGATGACGAAGAGATTCCCCGGCTCCTGAAGCCGGATGATGATGATGAGGAGGATCGTGACGATCTGGAGGATTGGCCCGAGGCTGCCGGGGAGCAGCAGGGGGAAGAGGAGATGCCAAAGCTGGTTCCCCGCAGCGCGAGCGACCGGGACGAGGATGAGAGAGATGGCCCATGGTCTCCGGATTTTCCGCGGCGGAGCGAAGGGATGAAAGTCCGGGTGATCGGCGGCGGCTCTCCGAAGTCGCCGGTGACTCCAGCCCGGGCTTCGCAACGCAAGGGGCTGGAGATCGGTTTTCGGATCGGAGCTCAAAAGAAGGTCGCCGGAACTGCCGCCTGGGATGCCGAGGAAAGCCAGGAGGAGGTCCTGCGTCTGGAAGCGCCTGTGGAAGCCGAGCTGCCGACCCGCCTGCAGCCGATGGAGGCTTCGGAGGTGCCGGTGCCGTTTTCCGCACTTCCCCGCCCGAAGCAGAAGAAAAAGCTGACCATGCGGCAGTGGACGATCTGCATGGCCGCCGGGACGGTGGTCCTGGTGGTCGGAATCGTATTTCTCACTCAGCTGGCGGGCCGGAAAAAGCCCGTCAATGCAGCTGAATCTCAGCAGAAATTGGAAATTGAAAAGGTCGTGCTGGATCAGTCCGAGAGCGCCGATTTCGTCCGCAATATCACCGGACTGAATGCTGAAGCCGAGGCGTCTCTGAAGCGATTTGCGGCGGCGACAACGATCGAGCAGGCTCTCAAGGAGGTGCGCGAGCCGGAGCGGGTGAGGGCGCGTTTCGTCAACGCCTGGCGTCCGTGGCCGAAGCCCGCCTTCGCAAAAGGCGACGATTTCGATGCCATGCTGATGGAAGGCCAGGGAAAGACGGCTCTGGGGCTGGGAGGGTATCGGGGGGATTACACCCACTTTCTGATGCTTTTCGTCAAGATGGACGGGAAGATGAAACTCGACTGGGAAGCCAGCTTCGGGATCAGCGACATCGACATCGCGGAAATGCCGGAGAAAGCGGGCTCTGCTCCTTTGGTGGTTCGGGCGACCATTAAAAAAGAAGCCTACTACACGCCCGCCTTTCCCGAGACCGAGTATGCGGCCTATGAATTGTTTGATCTCACCCGCGACAATCACATCTGGGGCTATGTCCCGCTGAAATCAAAGGCGGCAGAGACGCTGGCGGATCTCCTGAAC
>JAQGPE010000409.1 GCA_028293225.1 Akkermansiaceae bacterium
AAGGCGAAGATCTTGCCGGCGGTCGGATGGTCGATGATGGCGGAGGTCTTGAGAGCGGCCTCGACCTCATCGGCCAAGGCGCGGCAGGCCTTGGCGGTCTCGGCATCCTTGGAGATCGCTTCGAGCATTTCAGCGGCCTCGCGCAGGCTGACCACGGCGAAGAAGTTCGACGGCACCAGGAACGGAAACACCGTGGCATCGTCGCTGGGGCGGAACATGCTGAAGATCAGCCCGACGGGGCGGGCGGGGTTGCCGTAGCCCTTGCCGGGGACCGTATCGGTCGCCCACTGGGTGGTCCGCATGAAGGAATACGGGCCGTGGTTTTCCTTGCGCTGCTGTTCCTTGAAGGTCTTCAGGATCAGCTTGATGGAGTCCTGCCACTGGCTGTCGAAAGGGGCGGTATCGCCGGTTTCCTTCCAGTAGCGGTGGGCCAGGCGGATGGGGTAGCAAAGCGAGTCGATCTCCCATTTCCGCTCATGCAGGCCGGGCTTCATGTCGGTGTGGTCGCTCTTCCAGTCGCCTTCCGTGTGCTGGTCCTTGTAGAAGGCGTTCGCATACGGATCGAGCAGGATGCAGCGGGTCTGACGGTTGATGACCCCGGCGATGAGGAGCTTCAACTGCTCGTCTTCCTTGACCAGCGAGAGGTAGGGAGAGACCTGCGCGGAGCTGTCGCGCAACCACATGGCGTCGATGTCGCCGGTGATGACGTAGGTGTCCGGCTTGCCGTCGACCATGGCGAAATCCACGGTGGTATCGAGCGTGTTCGGAAAGCAGTTCTCGAACAGCCAGCCCATCTCCTTGTTGCCGATCTTGGCACGGACTTCGGAGATCACGCGCTCCACGGCCTTGCTGGTGAACTTGCGCTTTTCGAGCGGCGTTCTGACGACGGGGAAGGAGGCTCCTTCCGCGCCCCCGGCGGCTTTCAGATTGCCGGTGAAGGCAGCGACCGCCGCAGTGGCGACAGTGTTCTGGATAAAGTGTCTCCGTTGCATCGTGATGGGGTGTGGTGCGTGGTGGTGGGTAGGGACGGGCCGTGCAGGGCCCGGGAGAAAGCCAAGGCTCAAACCGTTGCAGCCTGCGGCGCCGCAAGCCTGCGGTCGACGTTCTGCAGGGCGAAGGCGTAGGCGCCGAGGGCGATCGCTTCGCTGGTTCCGAGCCGTGACATCGCCACCCCTACGGCGGGCGAGGGATCATATTTCAACTTTTTCGATGTGCCCGGGATGGTGATCTCGCGGACGTCGCCGGCCAGGAAAGCCTTCACGTCGGAGGGATCCTCCAGATTGTAGACCTTCGCAGGCAGGCGTGGAACCCGGCGGCCCTGGTTGCTGCCGTAGGTGCCGCGCAGCTCCGTAACCAGGGCGGGCAGGAACAGCGGCCAGCCGCCGGAGACGCCGCCGCCGATGACGGCCAGGCCATCGACAAAGGCGAGAGCGGTGCCGATGACGTCGCCCGCGACCTCACCGAGACGGCGGAAGGCTTCACGGGCGGCCGCCTGGTTGCCCTCGCGCTCACCCATGCCGATCTGATAGATCGCGGCAGGCTCGGGAGTGGTTTCCGGCGGGATGCCGGCTTCCGCGGCGTAGACATTCCGCACCGCGCGGATGCAGGCGCCCTCCTCGGCGATCATGTCGGAATCGAGCTTGTTGCGCAGCATCCAGACTTCCGCGGCGATCGAGTTGTCGCCGATGAAGACATCGCCATTGCGGACGATGCCGCCTCCGAGGCCGGTGCCGAGCGTCATGCCGAAGAGGTTCCGGTAGCGGCGCGGGCTGCCGGCCTTTTCCAGCAGCTCATTGATGTAGGGCAGCAGGCCGCCGATGGCCTCCCCGTAAGCGAAGAGGTCGCCGTCGTTGTTGAGGAAAACGGGGATGCCGAAGATTTCCTCCAGCATCGGCCCCGCGGCGATGCCGCCCCGGAAGGCGGGCAGGTTGCCGAGGTCGCCGATGATGCCGTTCGGGTAGTCACAGGGTCCCGGAAAGGCGAAGCTGATCGCGACCGGCGGCTCCGGGCAGAGCTCGCGGACGCGGGTGAAGCCCTCGACCAGGGTGGCGAGGCATTTCTCGAGATTGTCGCCGTTGCTGGGCAGGGCGATGGTCTCGGTGACCGGCTTGCCGCCGCGCATGGCGGAGAAGCGGAAGTTGGTGCCCCCGGCATCGAGGGTCATCACGATCCGCGGGTCGGCGAAGATGGTGGGCGTCATGGCGGGGGTGCCGTGGGAGATTTCGTCAGATCGCGAGGATCCATCAGTGACCGGCGACCATGGCCTTGTCGGCTTCGTCCTCGGTCAGCGGCTGCTTGTTCTTCGAACCGAAGAAGCCGAAGTAGGCGAGGTAGGCGTAGCCGATGAGGACCACCGACAAGGAGTAGCGAACCCCATAGACATCCATCAACTGGCCTTGGATCAAGGGCATCACAGCGCCGCCCACGATCATCATGACGAGCAGCGAGCTGCCTTGGCTCTTCGCCGCGCCGAGCCCGCGAATGGAGAGCGTGAAGATGTTCGACCACATGATGGAGTTGAACAGGCCGATGCCGATGATGGACCAGAGGGCGAACTCGCCGTGCGTGGACATCGAGAAGACGGTCAGGGCGGCGGCGACAAGAGCGAACAGGCCGACCATGCGGCCCGGGCTGGAGCGGCCGAGGAGGAAGAACACGAAGCTGAGAGCCACCAGTCCAACGTAGGGAAGGATGGTCATCGGATCGATGAACGTCCCGTGAGTGTAGTGCTCCTTGGCAGTGGCGGAGCCGAAGATGATCAGCGTGCCGACCACTGCTGAGATGATCATATAGAGCGACTTGCGGGAGGGGGCCACATCGCCGAGCGAGATGGCGCCCATGAAGCGGCCGATCATGACCCCACCCCAGTAGAAGGACAGGAAGTGCGCCGATTGGTCCTCGGTGAGGCCCATGACACCCTTGTCGGCCAGATAATTGATCAGGATGCTGCCGACGGTGACTTCGCTGCCGACGTAGAAGAAGATGGCCAGCCAGCCCCACACGAAGTGGCGGTGACGGAAAGCCGACGCGCCGGAGCGGACGGCTTCCGGTTGCTTGAAGTCCGGCAGGCGCAGGAACGAGAAGATGATGGCGAGAGCGATGAAGGCGACGCCCAAGCCGAGGTAGGGCACTTTCACGGCGTTCATGCCGCCCGCGCTGTTGAAGACGTCCTTGCCGAAAAGCAGCACGCCGCCGATGAACGGGGCGATGACATAGCCCAGGGAATTGAGCGCTTGCGAAAGATTGAGCCGGGACGGAGCGGATTCTTCAGGCCCCAGGATGGACACGAAAGGGTTCGCGGCGATCTGGATCAGAGTGACGCCGCCACCGAGGATCACCAGGGCGCCGAGGAAGAGAGGGTAAGACTTGCCCTGAGCGGCCGGATAGAAAAGCAGGCAGCCAATGCCGGCGACCGCAAGGCCCAGCACAAGGCCTTTCTTATAGCCGATCTTGTTGATCGGGTCACCGCTGCTGATGGAGATCAGGAAGTAGATGAACGAAACGACGAAATACGCGCCGAAGAACGCGAACTGCACCATGTTGGCCTGCATCTGGCTGAGCTGGAAGTCCGCTTTGAACTTCGGGATCAGCAGGTCGTTCATGCAGGTGATGAAGCCCCACATGAAGAAGAGCAGCGTGACCGACGAGAAGGCGAAGCGGTTGTTGCCCGCCGGGGCAGAGGATGAAGTCATGGGTTTGCAGGTCGTGATGCCAAAATCAGGACGGCGCAGCCTCGTGCAGGAGGTCCGCTTGAGGACAGGGTGGTCCACGAACGGAATTGGAAGCGCAGGACGATTTTGGCTGCCCATCACATCCGGATTATCCCGTCTGTCAAACACCAAGGCTGTCCCCGGAACAGCCCCGGGCGGAGTGGCTCAAGGCCAGCGCTGGGAAGCCGGAGGGAAAACGATTCTTCAATCCCCGCCCCGCCTTACTTCGCGAAACGGTACTCGGTCAGGACCGCGAAGTGATCGGAGGGCCAGGTGTTTCCGTGCACCGGGGCGAAGTCGTGCGTTTCCGTCCAGGCGCCGAGCGTGGTCTGCACCCCGCTGGTGAAGGTCCGGGAGGAAGCGACCGTCACCGCAGCACCCATGTGGTAGGTGAAATCGATGCGGTCCTGAGGTTCGGTGCCTTTGTGAATCGCCGACCAGGTAGTTCCCGGCTCGGCCACCGGATCGGGATGAACCGCGCGGAAGGAGTCGATCAACCCTGCGGCGATCACCTGGCTGCTGGGCGACCAGGCGACGGGACCGACATTGCCGTGGGCCTCGCGGGCGGCCTCCGTCCAGTCGAGGTGCGAGGGGCCGTTAAAGTCGCCGGTCAGGAAGACCGGCACCTTTTCAGAGTCGGCGAGGAAGGGCTGCATCACCTCCAGCATGCGCTTCATCTGCGCGGCGCGCTCGGAGTGAGCCTCCTCCGCAAGCACGGTCTCCGGCGTCGCCCCGGGCAGCAGTGCGGCATAGGGACCGTAGGAAAGGTAGTCGAGGTGGCAGTTGAAGACGACGATGTCACGGCGCGGGTTATCGGAAAGGCGGATCGTGGCCTCTGTCAGTCGCTCCACTCCCTGGGTCGCGACGATCGGATAGCGGCTGACAATTTGCGCGGTCCCCTGCCCTTTCTCCGCCCAGTGCCAGCCGAGGGCGGCGGCGATCTTTTGCGCCAGCTCCGGGGTGGCCTCCTGCAGGCCGACCACGTCCGCCTTCGACTCGCGGATCGAAGCGATGCCTTTCTGGAAACCGTCGTCCACCCCCGACCAGCCCTTCCAGACATTATAGCTCATCAGCGTGAAACCGGCGGGAGAGGTTTCGTCCGCGGCGAAGGCTGGAGAAATCAGTGCCGCGAGAAAGGCGGAGAGAGCGATGGAGCGGAGAGGAGCAAGCATGGCGATGAGCTTTCAGAAACGGACGGAAGCAGTCGATTCCATCACCGCTTCGCGAAGAATCCAGATCGATGGAAAACAAAACGGGCGGCGTGATGAATCACGCCGCCCGCTGGAATTTGTTGAGCCGTCAGTGCGTGCGGATTACTTCGCGCCAGTGAGCTTCCTGATCGAGGAGCCTGGCTGGCTGTCTTCCGCGACGCCCCACTTCTGGTTGGCCGCGGAGGTCATGTTGAAGATCAGCTCGCCGCCGTTCACGATCTCGGAGTGCTCCAGGAAGGTGCGGTTGAAAGGCTTGCCGCCGAGCGACGCCTTGTCGATGTAGGGGCGCTGCGGGCCGTTCTCCTTGGCCTGAATGACGAAGGATTTGCCACCGGGGAGGCCGAGCGTGACCTTGTCGAACAGCGGACTGCCGATCAGGTATTCCGTGGTGCCCGGGCAGACCGGGTAGAAGCCCATGGCGCTGAAGACATACCAGGCGGACATTTGCCCGGTGTCCTCATCGCCGCAGAAACCATCCGGCGTGGACTGATAGAGACGGCCGAGCACTTCGCGGATGCGGGCCTGTGCCTTCCATGGCTGGCCGGCGAAGTCGTAGAGGTAGATCATGTGCTGCACCGGCTGGTTGCCGTGAGCGTACTGACCCATGTTCGAGGCGACCATTTCCGTCCTCTCGTGGATCATGCCGCCGTTGCTGCCGACGTCGCCGGTTGGCTCGCTGGAGTA
>JAQGPE010000426.1 GCA_028293225.1 Akkermansiaceae bacterium
CGTGTCCGCTCCTTCCATCCGCGTCGCTCCGAACATCGGTCACGGCCCGGGTCTCCGCGCGGCGCTCGCCCAGCTGGAGCTGCGCCTGCAGCGCGGCGCCCTGACCATTGCCGGTCCGCTGGGGCCGAATGAGGCGCTGTGCGAGCACTACCGGAAACTCGGCCTGCGCGAGGCGGACCCGTGGACCTTTCGCGCCGCGACGAGGATCGTGGTCGTGCCGCCACGGGGTCTGGCGAAGTCGGTCAAGCAGGGCTGGAAGGACGCCGGGCATGAGCTGCTCGACCTGACCCTGCCGGAAGTGCGCCGCGCCCAGACCTCCCTGCAACTGCTGGCGGCCGAGGGCTGCCGGCCAGTGGTGGCGGGCCTGGCGGATGACCCGGAGGCGCTGGCCATCGCCGGAGACCTGAAAGGATTTGCGATCGCTGGAGACGCCGACGAGGCGGCACGGCTGGCGTTTTCCCCGAAGTTCGGCGTGGTCGCCCAGCCGGGATTTTCGCCGCGACGGGCCCGCATGATTGCGGAGGCCCTGAAGCAGCGCCACCGGGACGCCCGGGTGACTTTCCTCGACACGACCGCTCCTGGGATGGCGGAGCGCGAGAGGTGCGTGGAAGGGCTCAGCCGCTGGGCGGATTTCGTGATGGTCATCGGGGAGGGGTCCGACGCCTCTGCCCGCGCCTTGATCGAGTCTGCCCAGCGGTTGGGCCTTCCTTCCGCTCTGATTCATGAGCCGGACCAGCTGGAGGCCAGCGGGGTGTCCGGCTGCCGCCGCGTGCTGGTCACGGCGGGGGAATACACCCCGGGATTCTGCGTGGATGCCCTGGTTTCGGGAGTGGGAGTGCGTCCGTAGATGAAATTATTTCGTCATTTCCACAGGAAAACCAAAACCTTGGGGCTGGATCGACGTTTCTGTACGAATCCCAGTCAACGACCTTCATGTCCCGCTATCTGCTTCTCATCCCACTCCTCGCGATCGCTGCCCACGCGGATCCTCTGAAAGACGCTGACCGTGAGGCCCTTTTGGAGCGTCTCGACAAGCTGAGCGATGCGGCGGACGCCAAGGTCGATGCCCGCTTCAAGGTCGCCGTGGGAGCTTTCCGCGCCGCCATGGCCAGCGATTCCGCCACCATGGACCTGTATCTGAAGTGCGTGGAAAAGGTGGAGTACGAAGACAACTACAAGAAATCCCAGGACTTCCGTGACTGGAAGCGCAAGGAGGCCGAGACCCTGGAAAAGGGCGGTTTCCGCGCCGCCCTGCGCTACCAGCTCGGCTGGCTGCTGCTGACGCTGGAGGCCGCTTCCTCCAAAGGGAAGCCGCCCGGCATCAATGCCCGCATGGAATCGATGGTGGACTCGATTTACGCCGATGCCGACAAGCTGAAGGACGGTCACGATGAGCTGGCAAAATCGGCCACCGACTCGGTCTTCGCCAAGGCCTACGATCTCCACGATGTGAAGGTTGAGGATTGGCCGGGTTCGCCTATCGAGCTCAATGCCGTGTTCCTGCGCAATCTGATTCCCCCCTACCGCTCCTCCTCCCACATTCCGGAACTGCGTGCCGAGTGGGCCAAGTACATCAAATACGAGGGGATCGCCGCGGAAAAATGGCCGCACGAGCGCGAGGAAGACAAACGCGTCGGCACCAAGGAGGCG
This sequence comes from Akkermansiaceae bacterium, assembly GCA_028293225.1. Classification (GTDB taxonomy): domain Bacteria; phylum Verrucomicrobiota; class Verrucomicrobiia; order Verrucomicrobiales; family Akkermansiaceae; genus Haloferula. The sequence goes on from JAQGPE010000426.1 coordinate 1,651, forward strand.
ATCCGCTCCTCGGAATATGACAAATTTCTGGCAGAAAAAATGCCTGCTCTCATGTGGGACATGGAGGTGGACGCCTTCAAATCCGGCGATCAGAAAGTCGCTTCCACCAGGATGCTGGCTCACATTGAGAAGTATGTGACCCACAACAAGGCGCCCGCCTGGACCAAGCAGTTCCGCAAGCTGGTCAGCGGCGTGCCGGACAAGGACGACAAGGAATACGCACCGGTCCCGCCGAAATCGGCGCCCGCCCCCGCTCCCGCGGCGGACACTCCGTCTCCTGATACCGTCACGGCGGTCCCGGATCCTGCCGTTCCGGCCAAGCCCCAGTAAGGGTTCAGAATTTCTTGCGGCCGCGCATGAAGGATTCCTCCGCCGGAGCGACTCCTTCCACGGCGCTGCTGGCTTCCAGCACCGGGATGGTGCCGGCGCCTTCGTCAGGGTAGCGCATCGTCCCGGAGATCTTCATCCAGGCGTTTTCCTTCACGTCGGGAACGTTGTCGGGAAAGCGCACGATGATCGGGATGGCCTGGCTGTCGGCGGCGCAGCAGGTGATGTAGAGCCGGTAAAGCCGGCGCTGGTTGGCGGGGCCGTCGCGGTCGATCACCATGCGGCCTTCGGTTTCCACCGGCATGCCCTCGACCAGCGCGCGGACCTCCGGATCGCTGCTGATGAAGAACAGCTCGGTCAGCGAAAACTCGTGGAAGCCGTCGCCGGTCTTCTGGTGCTGGCGTTCGATGATTTCCTTGCTGAGCGGCGGCAGCTCGGCGTCGAGAAATGAGACGCTGCTGTTCGACGGGGTGGCATAGGCGCCCTTGCGCGCCAGGCTGGCGGAGCTGAAGAAGCCGTCCTGCGTCCAGCTGACGCAGAGCCCGACCGGGACCAGCAGGATCAGAAACGCGACCAGCGGGTGGACATCCATGCCTTCGTGATCGTGGGATGATTCGCCGGGACCGTGATCGTGCCCGCAGTCGGCTTGCTGATTCGCCGTCAGCAGGGTGAACAGGCCCATCACCGCCAGGCCCAGTCCACCGGCCAGGACGTAGGGCCGGAAGTCCGGGGCGAGGTATTTCATGATCCGGCCGCTGGCGTAGAAGTAGATCAGCACCCCGGCCCAGAGGAGGAACACCAGCGAGGAAAGGACCCGTTGCAGCTTCGGATTCACGGTGTGAAGGAGGTAATGGCGGCCTGCCAGGCGATCGCCGCGGCGCCGATGACGAGGAAGAGGCCGACGGTCAGCAGCAGGATGGCGCGGCGGCGCAGGACGGTCTGGTAAAGGAACAGCAGCTTCACATCCAGCATCGGCCCGAAGACCAGGAAGGCAAGTTTCGCCCCGTAGCTGAA
>JAQGPE010000462.1 GCA_028293225.1 Akkermansiaceae bacterium
AGGCGGCGGCGAAGGCGGCCCGAAGTCCACTGCCGCAGTGGATGAACCACGTGGCGGCGGGATCGATCTCATCGAGCCGCGCAGCCAGCCGGGTGTGGGCGATGTGAAGCGCGTCTTTGACGTGGGATTCAGCATATTCACCCACGCCGCGCACATCGAGAACGCGGGCGTTTGGCGTGCTTTGCAAACTCTTCTCCAGAGCCGCGGTTTCGATGCGGGAAATGGAAGTTGCGAGACCGGTTGCGGACAGCGCTTCGTCAGCCGGGATCCAGTTTTCCACCCGGTCGAGGCCGATGCGGATCAGTTGCCGGACAGCTTCGGCGAGCTGGCATTCTTCTGCGACCAGGAGAATGGCGGCATCTTCCTTCACATAGGACCCGGCCACGGAGGGCAGCTTGCCCTTTGCCAGCGGGGTGAAAAGCGAACCCTTCAGGTGTCTCCCGGCGAAAGTCTTGCGATCGCCGCGCAGGTCAAGAATCACCCGCGAGGGATCATTGATCCACGCGACAAGGCCGTCCGCCGCGATCCGCTGAGGCTGAGGCAGCTTGCCCTCCTGCAACAAGGGAGGGCCGCTGCGGTTGTCGCGCTTCATGCGGGCGAAATACAGGGGCGGCTCCGGCTGGCCGCTGAGGATCTCGCGCACGAAGGGCTCCGAATCATCCGCGGCGGCGAGGCGCAGTGCGGGATTCGTCTCGCGCTCGTAGGCCAGCACGCTGGAGGGGATCGCTCCCAGCGCCTTGCCGCAGGAGCTGCCCGCGCCGTGGGCCGGCAGGATCTGCAGATGAGCGGGCAGAGAGGCGGTAGCGTTGAGACTTTCGTAGAGCTGGCGTGCCGCGGGCTCTTGAGCACCGCTTTGTCCGGCGGCGCTCTCCAGCAGGTCCGGCCGGCCGACATCGCCCACGAAGATGAAGTCGCCACTGAGCAGTGCGATCGGAAGCGGTGCGCCCGATCCGGTATCGGTGACCAGCAGGGCGACATGCTCAGGTGTGTGGCCGGGCGTGAACAGCGCGCGCAACTCGATCCCCCCGATCCTGAAGGTGTCGCCACCCTTGAGAAAATGAACATCCGCCAGGCCCTTCGCCCACTCGAACTGCCAGTCCGGGCCGCCTTCGCCGGGGAAGTAGCCTTTCAGTCCGTGGCGCTCAACCAGTTCGCGGCTGCCGCTCAGGTAGTCGGCGTGGATGTGGGTATCGACGGTGGCGATGATCTCAAGATCTTGCGATGCGGCGATTTCCAGGTAGCGGTCCACATCGCGCTGCGGATCGACGATGACGGCCTGGCCGGTCTTTTGACAGCCCAGCAGGTAGGCGTTTTGCGCGAGCGCCGGGTCGGTGATCTGACGGAGAAACATGGGTGCCGGGGATTTGAAGTGAGCAGGTCAGGGATCGCGCGGATCCCTCGGTTTCCGCTCTCCCGGGCAGGGTCGAGGGACGCGCTGGAAGGGCCTCCAGCGCGCCTGCAACTTACCACGAATAGTGGGCTGTATAGGTGATTTTTTTCTCCTCGTCAGGGCCCAGTTTCACGGTGAACTCGATCTTCTGGGCGTCCTTCTTTTCAAAGGGATCCGAGGCCTTGCGGATCTCCCAGTTCGACCAGCGCCACAGGTGCTCGCGGACCAAGATCTCCTTCGCATCCTTCGAGTGGTTCTTGACGGTGATCTCGATGGTCTCGTCCACGGTCCTCTCCCGCTCGCTGCTGGCGAAGTTCGCGATCCTGCGACCGCCAACGAGGTCGAAGGCATTGCCGGTGTAGAGGGAGAGGGTTTCGTTCTTCGGCGTGTGGCTGATATTGTTTTCGCCGACGAACTCCAGATTTCCGTCCTGGGCATCGGCGCGATAGAAGCGGAAGCGGCCCGCGGGCAGCGGCACGCCGAGGCCGTTGCTTTCGTCATTACGGAACTCCCAGTAGATCGCGACCTGCTTCGGGAACTCCATGCCGGTGGTCGGCTGGGTTTGCGCACCGCCGCCACCGAAGCTGAGCATGGCGGCCGGGTCGTAGACGTATTTTTTGGTCGCCTTGACCGCCGGGGCGCGCAGGAACTCCACCTGTTTGGTCTCCTTGTCACGGATGGTCAGGGGCCGGCCGAGGGTGTAGAGATGGAAATCATCGAAGGCCTTTTCCTGCACCTGGGGGGCTGCCAGCGCATCGGCGGCCATGCCCAGGGCGCGCGAGTTCTTCCGGAAGACGCGCTCTTCCACGATGTTCACGTCGCCCGCGACCAGCTTGACCTTGGCTCCATCGAAGGAGGTGCCGCTGTTGTTGGTCACCGTGACCCAGCCGGTGACGGTGGCGGTGTTCGAGTCTTCCGGCGCGACGAAGTTGTAGTCGGCCTGCCACTGGAAGCCGTTGCTGAGATAGGAAAGCTGGCCATCGAACTTGGCCGCCGCCTGGCTGTTGATTGCCCAGGACAGTGTGGGGCGCAGGATCGAGTCATCGCCGAGCGCGGGGAAGAGCGGCAGGCCGGGGAGCTCGAAGCGCAGCTTGCCATCGACCTCGATGATCGGGGCCTGCGGCTCTCCTCCAGGCACGTAGCCGGAGCGGATCACCTTGCCGGTTTT
>JAQGPE010000473.1 GCA_028293225.1 Akkermansiaceae bacterium
TGCCAGCGCTTCCTCCGCGACCTGGACCGGACCGACATCTACTTCGATCCCGCCGCCGCTGACCGCGCCATCCTTTTCATCGAGAGCTTCCGCCACTACAAGGGCCGCTTCGCCGGCCAGCGCCTCAAGATGGAGCCGTGGCAGAAGTTCGTAGTGGGAAATATCTTCGGGTGGAAATGGGCCGGCAGCGGCCTCCGCCGCTTCAAATACGCCCACATCGAGGTCCCGCGCAAAAACGGCAAGACCCTGCTCGCCGCCGGCATCGCCATCTACCTGCTCTGCGCCGATGGCGAAGGCGGCGCCGAGGTCTACAATGCCGCCACCAAGAAGGATCAGGCCATGCTTCTCCACAAGGACGCCCGCGTCCTGATCCAGAAATGCAAGGATCCGGACTTCATCAGCGCTTTCGAGATCCGCCGCAACCCCGCCGGCATCGAATACGAATCCGCCAGCGCCATGATGAAGCCGCTCGGGCGCGATACCGAGGGCCTCACCACCGACGGCCTCAACCCTCACGGCGTGATCGCGGACGAAACGCACGCTTGGCCGACCATGGATTTCTGGAACGTCCTGAATTCCGCGCTTGGAGCCCGCGAGCAGCCGCTGGTCCTGATGATCACGACCGCCGGCCACCTCTTGGAGGGCGTGGGCAAAAGCTTTTCGAACACCGTCGAGACCATCCTCTCCGGAGAGTCCGATGATTCGGACGACTTCTTCGGGATCAAATACACGGTCGACGAGGGCGACGATCTGGAAAACCCGCTCACTTGGGAGAAGGCCAATCCGCTCTACGGCATCACGGTCGACGAAAAGAAATGCCGCTCCCAGCTCTCCCTCGCCAAGACCAACCCGGCGATTCTCAACGAGTTCAAAACGAAGTGGATGAACATCTGGATCAACCAGGGTTCCGCCTGGCTGGATTCGGAGAAATGGGCCAAGTGCGTGCTGCCAGAAGTGACGGAGGCTGACCTTGTGGGCATGCGCTGCTACGGCGGCCTCGACCTGGCCATCACCCGCGACCTCAGCGCCCTCGTGTGGGCCTTCCCGCCGCAGGGCCTCATGGAGCGCTGGACCTTTCTATCGCGCTTCTGGTGCCCCGCGGAGGACATCCGCGTCCGCAGCACCCGGGACAAGGTGCCGTATCAGACCTGGGCGTCGAAGGGCTTCATCTACCCCACCCCGGGCGAGGTCATGGACCACGGCTATATCCACCGCCAGATGGTCGAGGATGCGAAGAAATTCGACGTCCGCGCCGTCGGCTACGACCGAACCTTCATGGCCAACATCGTGAATCCGATGGTCGATGCGGGCCTGAACATGCTGGCTTTCTCCCAGGGAATCCTCTTGATCTCCCCCTACGCCAAGGAACTGGAAGCGATGATCATCGCCGGCCGCCTAAACCACATGGCCCACCCGGTCCTGACCTGGAACGCTGGCAACGTCGTGGTTCACACCGACGCGAACGGCAACATCAAGCCTGACAAGAAGAAGAGCGTGAAGCGGATCGACGGCATCGTTGCCGGGATCATGGCCCTCGGCGTGGGTATCGAGATGGAAAACGAACTCTCAGGAGGGGATTTTGAGGTGACTGTCGTCGGGGGACGTTAGCGAAGTGGGCTCGCGCAGCTGATGTCCACATACATCCCGCTCGTCCCTTCCACCTCCGCCCAGCCGGTGATCTCCCAGATGGTCTCGGGGAAATCCGTCCTCGCCAGCTCCCGCACCCGGTCGCCCGCCTGGTAGAGCGTGATGAACGGCTGGCTGCGCACGCGGAAGCTCATCGTGGTCCGCTCATTAGGTCGATCGCCCGCCTGGCTTTCCTGCTGGGCCTTCGGTACCATCCGCCGGGCCCGGAAGCCGGTGCCCACGGCCGTCCATTCCTGCGACGGCTGGCCGAGTTCGTCCACCGCCACACCCTGGCGAAGCAGCGTGATCTGCTGTTCAAGAAGCCCAGGATTCATGGTCAGCCGTCGTCGAGCCCTTCCAACTCCTCTTCCTCCCCCAGCCGCTCGGCGCGCGACTCCGCGGCGCTTTCCCGCAGCGCCGCGGCGTGCCCGTCCAGCGCAGCGGAGTGTTCCCGCAACGCGTTCGACAGCTCGCGGATCGCGTCGATTCCGTCTTCAGTTAAATCCATAGCCGTCTTCCCCCCGGTCAAGTTGCGCCCGCACCGTAGCCAGGAAAGCCGCTGCCGCCTGCACATCCTCCACCGTCCCGCCTGCGGCAGGTTCCGGCTCGGGCTCGGGAGGATCCGGAGTCTCTTCTTCTTCCCGATACGCCAGCGCCGCGGCGCCCTCCGGCAGGCCTTCGAACTCCGCCGGGTTCCAAAGGGCAGTCGCCTTGATTGGCACCGCTTTCTTGGTGGCAAAGCCCTTCGCTACCGAGTCGGTCGCATCAAACCAGGATTCGGCATCCATGTAGGCTTCCAGGTCTTTCACAGGCACACTGGACCGTCCATAGGCGGACAGGATGCCTACCTTCAGCTGATCAAGAACGTCGGCGGTGGCGCGGAGGTCCTTGGACTGCCCGTAAACTGCTCCGCTCGGGTTGTGGATCATGAAAAACCCGTTGTCGGCGATCTCGATCTGGTCGCCGGCCATCGCAATCACGCTGGCGATCGAGGCCGCCAGCCCGTCGACCTTGACGGTCACGTTGGCCGGGTGGTCCCGCAGCAGGTTGTAAATCGCGAAGCCCTCGAAGACCGATCCACCCGGGGAGTTGATCCGCACCACGATGTTGTCTCCCGTGAACTGGGAGAGTGCCGTGGCAAAGGTCTTGGCATCGGTTTCCAGGAACCAGAGCCCGATCACATCGTAGAGATACAGCGTGAGCGTCTTGGAGTCCGCCGAGTTCTCGAAGCGGAACCAGTCCGCCCGCTGCGCCGCGGCTTTCTTCTTCGTCTCCGGCGTCGGCTTGCGGTTCTGGATCGCGGTCAGGATTTCGTCAGTCTTCATTTCGTTGGAGTCGGGGGATTGGGATCGGGGCTTGGGACAGGATCGGCCGGCGGTGTGGCGACCGCCTCGCCCAGTTGGGCCAGCGGCACGAAGTTGACCGGGAACAGCAGTTGGTCTCCGCCCTCCAGCGGCTCGCGGTCTTCCAGACGGCGGCCTTCATTCGGGGTCATCACGCCGCTGCCGATCTGCTTCTGGTAGCTGTCGGACCGGCTCGCCAGATCGCCGCGCAGCAGCCCGTCCGCGTTGTGACGCAGGCACAGGCCCGCTTTACGATCGGCTTCGGTGAGCAAGGTCTGGTTCATCACCTCTTCCACGCGGATGATCCACGGCACCAGGGTTCCGGTGTAGAATTCAAAGGACAGGTGCTCGATGTTGTTGAACGTGGCCCGGTCCAGCTTCTGGATCTTGTGCGGCGGCACGTTGAAAATCCGGCAGATCTCGTCCACGGAGAAGCCCATGCTCTCGATGAACTGCGCGTCGCGCATGCTCATGTTGATCTGGCTCCATTTCATGTCGCCGCCTTCAAAGATCGCAATCCCGTTCCCCGCCAGTGCCGCGGAGTAGGCTTCATTCCAGGACTGTCTCACCCGCCGGGCCGTGTCGGGATTCTTGAAATCCGTGTTGGCGGTGATGATTCCGCGCAGCGGCGCGCCTTCCAGGGCGCTCTTGCGGCCGTAGTTCGCCAGAGCCACCGCGCCCCCCATCGTCACCCGGCAGTGCTCGATCGGGTTGATCCCCCGCAGGCCATCCTCGCTCAGCGCCTTGAAGTGGGCGATGTCCGGGCGGCTGAAGGTCCCGGCCGGGACCTTCACGTCATTCTGGCCGATCTCGTAGATCATCCGCCGCTGGTCGGTCAGCTTCGGCGTCACCGCCTTGGGCGGCAGGGGAAAGAGCTCTTCGGGCCGCCCGCCCTTCCAGAAGTTGCGGCTGTAGCCGTCGCCGCGCAGGATCGTCGAGACAAGCAGTGCGGTCCGGTAGGTTGACCAGGTCATCGCCTGGTTCGGCGCGTCCTTCAGCAGTCCCGCCACCCAATGCTTGGTTTCCCGCTTCCGCGTCTCCCCGTCGTTCCGGAAAAGCTGCAACGGCATGCCGGCGATGCTGGTGGAAATCACCTGCGTGCACGCATACACGGCCGCCAGCCGGTCGGCGCTGGTGCAGCTATCGGGGTTGCCGAACATTCGTTCCCAGTAGGCTCCGGTCGGCGTGCCATCCCCTCCCAGTTCGCAGGCCGCCGGCGGGGCAGGCAGCATGCCGCCGGCATCGGCGGTGAAGGCATGGATGGCGGCGCGGAGTCGTCGGAACACGCCGTGACTTTGCCGGTCCGCAGGCTCGCCGGTGAGAGCGACCAAGCGCCTTTCGGCCCATTCGGCTTTTCCGAATCGCCCGAATCCGCCTCCGCCTCCGCTGATCTAGGGCGCGTCCAGTAGCCCAATGGGGCGCATGGATCGCAACGACCTCCTGCGCCGGATCAAGGCGACGAAAGACAAGCTCGAACCGCTGCTGGACGCTTACAAGAAGCTCGTGGCGAAAACCGAAGGCACCGGTGAAGGCGGCGCCAATCGCGGCTTCAATGCCGAAGAAACCGCCGAGCACCTCAAGCTTGGTAAGGAAATCAACGCGTTCAACAACGAGATCATGGCGGATCAGGCCATGCTCCGCGCCCTCGACCTCAAGAACACCGAGGACGACACGACTGCCATTGCGCTCAATCTTGGCGACCGCAGCCGCCTGCCCCAGGCTTCCGACGAATACCGGGAGGCCTTCCTGAATTTCGGCCGCGGTGGCTTCACTGATGCGGCTGCCCGCACTGCCTTCGCCAATCTCACCACCGTCTCGCCTTCCACGGGCGGCGTGCTGATCCCCACGATTCTGGAGACGAACATCTTCATGGAAGCTGCCAAGCTTTCCGTGCTGCTGGACATCTCCACGGTCACCTTCACCACGACCATCCACAACCAGCAGCCGTTCGTCGGGGACATCGGCCTGCTGGCGCCCCGCAAGGAGGCGGAGGCCTACCTGCGCAACGATCCGGTCCTGACCTCCAAACAGGTCGACATCTACAACTTCGGCGGCATGTTCCCGGTTTCCCAGGAACTCCTGGAAGACGCCCCTCAGCTGGAGTCCACCTTCACCCGCCTCTGGTCCCGCTCTTACGCCCTCACGGTGGAGGAGTATGGCCTGAAGGGCACCGGCGGCCAGACCGCCTTCTTCGACCAGGCGGGCAATGCCGTGACCGTCACTCTAGCCGGCCGCGTCTGCCCCGGCATCCTCACGGCGGATTCCAGCACGATTCCCGTGGTGGTCGGTTCGTCCGCCACCGGGATCAGCACGGATGATGTGATCAAGGTCAAGCAGGCCGCCGATCCATCGGTCCGCGGCTCCGGCATCTACCTCATGTCCGGCGACGCAGAAACCAAGATTCTGCTGCTGAAGGATGCCGACGGCCGTCCGCTCTGGCAGCCGACTTTGGTCGCCGGCCAGCCGAGCCTTCTGAATGGCTCGCCTTACCGTGTTTCCAGCAAGATGGACCCGGTTGCCGCCAGCAAGACTCCGCTCATGTTCGGGGACTTCAAGGCCGCGCACGAGATCCGCATCCGCAAGAACCTTACGGTGAAGCGCAGCGAGCACTACCTCTTTGGCAATGGCATGATCGCCATCGCCGCCGATACCCGCTGGGGTGCGATCGTGGGGCTGATGGGCCTCATCGCCCGCCTCAATACCCCGGCATCCTAAGCCTTTCCGTGGTGGCTAGTTAAACTGGGGGGAGGGGCCGGCCGGGCGACTGGCCGGCCCTTTCTTTTTCCCGAACTTTCCGAATCATGAAAACGAAGAAACAACTCACTGAAGAACTCACCGCCGCCGGCGTGGCCGTCCCCGCCAACGCGAATCTCCCCACTCTGCAGGACCTCGCCAAGGCCAACGGCATCGCCATCGAGGAGAAGCCGCCCGAAAGTACGGATCCTGCCGTAGCTCCGCCCGCTCCCTACGACCCGGGCCGCATCATCACGCCGGTCATGGCCGTCGTCGGCATGTCTGGCCACCGGGCCGAGATCCCGGATGCGGCGGTCGATTCGCACCCCGAAGCCTGATCCCATGCCCAAGCCCATCATCCCCGGCGCGAAGGCGAAGAGCCATCTGCGCGTCGAGCACGATCTCGACGATGAGGAGATCGCCCTCTACGCCGAAGCGGCGGTCGATCGCACGCTGCAGGAGATCGGGCTGGCCGGGGTGTTCCGGGAATACAGCACGACCACCAGCCGCCTCTGCGCCTCGTTTCCCTACCCCATGACCTCGGTCGTGGTGGAGAAGCACGATGGCGCCGGCGGCTGGACCGTGTTGGTGGCTGATACCGACTACACGGTCACCGGGGATCCGGAGGAGAAGCAGGTCCTGACGATCGGCTCCACTCACCAGGGCGGCCGTTTCCGCGTCACCTGGCAGGCCGGCTGGGCGACCACTCCTGCGTGGTTCACCGTCGCGGCCCTGCTGCTGCTGGGCCACTACTACGAAAACCGCAGCTCGATCATCATCGGCCAGGGCATCACGGCCGTCGAGGTGCCGATGTCCTTCCAGCACCTCTGCCGGCCGCACAAGGTCATTCTCTTCGCCTGACCCATGGCCAAGGTGCAGATCAAGGTCGAAGGGCTGAAGGAACTGCGCGACCGCATCGCCAAGCTCGACCGCGGTCTGCAGCGCCGCGTCTACAATAAGGCCACCAAGGCCGGATCCAAGATCGTGGTGGCCGCCGCGGTGGCCAAAGTCCCGGTGCGGACGGGCAGCGTGAAGAAATCGATCACCGCCCGCGCCAGCTCGAAGCCTTCGCGCGGTCTTTTCGGGGTGAAGATCACCATCAAGGGCGGGCTGAAATCTTCTGAGCGCACCGCCAAACGCGGCAGCAAGAAGAGCGGCAAGGGCCGCAAGGGCGGCTCCACTTACTTCCCGGACGCCGTGGAGCGCTACTACCGCTTCACCGAACTGGGGACTAAATTCCACCCGGCCCAGCCCTACCTGAAGCCAGCGCTGGAGGACAAGAAAAGCGCCGTCCTGGAGGCGATCAAGACCGAGCTCGCCGCCGGACTCGAGCGCGAGTGTCAGGCGTTGGGACCGGGTTAGGCTGCACTGCCGCCGTGGATGGTCACCACCGCCAGCGCGCCATAGTCCTTCGACTCCGTATCGTAGGTGTCAGCCAGATCGCCGAAGGCGGTCCCCTGGAGCATGAAGGTACCGGCCGGACTCGTCACCTGCCCGGCGGCGATGTTCTGCAGCAGGGCCTATGCCGCCTCCCGAAGCGCGTTCTCTTCCATCCGCGTCGCCGCGTAGATCCGCAGCTGGAACCCGGGCGAACTGTCGCGGATCTCCCCGGCATCGAGCTGCTCGTCTTCCTCGTGGTCCAGCAGCTGGTAGATCAGGCACGGATTCGGCGCTCCCTCCGGCGCCGCGTCCGGGTAGACCCGGCCGGCGAGCCCGGCCAGAGCAGGGGAGTTAGAAACCTTGGCGACCAGCCAGGCAGCGGCGAGAGTGGGGGACATCAGTTTGGAACGCGAAGAACGCGGTAGCCTGTGCCGCCGGAGTCGGGAGCACCACGAGAGACCCTCTTTTTCGTGCCGGAAGTCACATCGTAAAGGAGGAAGCGGAAGTTCTCGGCTGTGTTGTCGCCGTCGACTTCAAGTGCGGTCACCAGGGCATTTGCCGTCGTGCCGCTGGATTGGGTTACTGGAGCGGTCTGAAGTAGGATCGACTTCGCAGCCCCGGTGCCGGTGGAGGTCCCGGTAGCTAGGGTCAGATCCACGCCAGCCCCATTGGTGCCGGAGCCGTTCGCTGGCCGGAATAGGGGGGCCTGAACGAAAGTCTTGAAGAAAGCCCGATCCCACCAGTTGGCCGCGGCACTTCCACCAAGCCATCCCTGGCCGTCGCTGTAGAGCACGCCATGGAAAAGGAATCCGTCACCGTTCTGGACTGTGGTGAAGGAGCCATTGGTGGAGACCCTCGCGCCCGTGTTGCTGACCGCAAAAATCCCGTTCGCCGAGTTCATCCAGTAAGGCACCTGCCGGTCGGGCGGATTCGAGATCAGGGCTGCCGCCGTCGTCATCGTGATCGCGCCGGTGCCAACCGGATAACGGGTGTTCCACTTCGAAAAGACCGAGTTGGCGACGATGGCGTAGCCCGCAGTGGTGAGGTGGATGTCCCCTGCCGGGAGATGGAGGCTGGTGGGGGTGCAATCCTGGGCGAGGTCGATGGCATCCTGGCCGGTGCCCGTGCCGCTGTTGACCAGGATGGTGCGGATGTCCAAATACCGATCACCGTAAATGGTTCCAAGGTCCGCATTTAGCTGGATCAAGGTCGCGTAGTTGGCTGTGCCGATCCCTTCCCCGGGAGCGTTCAGAATCGATAGTATCAGGAAGCGGGCATTGGCGCCCTGGACGCTTCGCAGTTGCGAAACGATGTAGGCAATATCCGCCTTAACCGTGGTGGGGTCACCGAGATTGTTCCGCCCGATCCATAGGATATAGGGCAGATTCCAGTATTGAGGAATCAGGTCGAAACGGGTCCGGATCATGGTGGACGTGTCGCCCCCAACCCCTCGATTCTGGAACTCACCCCGCTTGAACAGGCTGCGGAGCAAGGTAGGATAGGGCGTTTGCCCACCGGTCCCGGCTGTATAACTATCGCCCAGGGCGACGAGATCCACGCTGCTGACCTCCTCCACGGTAGCAATTGGAGGTGCACCGATGCGATCCCGGAACCAGGCGGCGTCTCCCTCCATCAGCGTCCGCCCGGTCAAGGTCACCCGGGAGGCCTGGGGGGTCAATTCCGCCGCTGGGGCGGCCAGCTGCAGAGATCCGATCAGGATCAGGAATAGAGCGAACAATCGGTTCATTACTTTGGAGCTTGGACTTTGGTATGGTCGTCGCCGGCGGTGATTGGGGAGCCGTCGTCGCCGGCGGTGACGAACTCGTTCCCGGGTTTCGCGCCTCCTCCCAAAAGGATGAGTCGGATGATCGGCCTCACAGTCCTGCGGAGCGGAGTTTGAGGGTGGCGGTGGCGCCGCTAGCCGGGGTGTAGCCGCCGGCGGTGGTGAGGATTCCCCACAGTCCGCTCTGGCCGGAGCCGAGCTTGAACTGCTTGTTGATCTGGTCGGTCTGCACGTAGAGCAGCCCGCCCATGGCGACCGGCGTGCCGACGTCGATGTAGCCGCGGTAGATCGCGGCGTTATCAGCCAGGTAGGTGCCGATCACCGCGTTGTCCGCGACGGCCGTGGGCAGCGCGCTGAACAGGTGCAGGCGGAAGGAGGTCATGCCGCTCGGCACGGCGGCCAGGTCGATCCGCAGATCGACTCCGGTCAGGATCACATGCCCGTCGACCGGTCCGACGTTGGCAAAGACCAGCCGCGCGTCGGTGGGCCCGGTGATGTCGCCGGCGGCGTAGGCCGTCACATCGCCCGGCCGGGTGATGGAGACCACCGAAACGTAGCCGGTGCCCTGGATGGTCGAGACCGTCTCGCCGCCCGCGGTGGTGGAGGATCCTGTCAGAACAGTTACCCGGGAATCCTCCGCTTGGCACCAGATCTGGATCACCGTGGAAGGGCTTTCAAAAATCCCGTTGCCCTCCCAGTAGATCACCTTCACCTCAGACCAGCTCGGGGTGCCGGTGGCGGTGTTCTTGGCCATGACCCGCACGGGGGTCGAATTGTTGATGGCCAGCTTTTGACCTACCCCGACCGCGATCTCCGGGGATTTCTGATTGGCGGCGATCAGCGCCGAATACAGTTCCATGCCGAAAGAGTTCAGGCCATCGACCGGGACTATGGTAGGTGGCCTGTGAAGGGTTCGCGGGATTCGGGGTTTTCAGCCGCCATGGGTGGCCATGTAAGCGGCCAGCGCGTCGACGGCCTCGGGGCTGTCCTGGTCGACCTCGGCTTCCCCGGCGCCGGGCATGAAATCGTCCGCCGTCCAAGCCTCGCCGTCCTTGCGGCGGGCGTGCAGCGTGCACAGCAGGGCGTAGAGATCCGCCCGGCGGAGGTTGAAGACGTGCGCCTCGTGATCGCGCTTCTCTGCAATGGCCGCTTCCAGGGCGGCCAGATCGTCGAGATCGAGCTCGTCGAAGTCCGCCCGGCTCAGGCCGGTGGCGACGTGGAGGTGCGCCCACGCGGCGCTCAGCCGTTTCCCTCCGCACCGGGCGCGTCGGAATACATCGCCTTCAGCGCGTCGATCAGTTCATGGAAGTCCATCTCCTCGATCGCTTCCATGCTCGGCGGCTCCGGCCAGTGCCGGCTGCCTTCGAAGTAGATGTCGACCAGCGCGTCGGCACTGGCGATCTCCTTGGTATCCGGCTGCAGCAGGTTGGCGATCTTGTGCTTCTCCTGGAGCGCCTTGATCTGGCGCATCTTGAGCTTCAGCTTGAGGGCGGGCTTGGTCGGTTTGGACATGGCGGGATGGGGTGTTGAAGTGAAGAGTCAGCCGGGATCAATCCTTGCCCCAGAAGTCGGAAGGGGCGGTGAGGTTCGACGGCAGGACGGTGGTGGCGATGCTGTTGCCCTCGTGGATATACTCGCCGGTCGGCTCCAGGGTCATGGTGCGGTTGACCGTCTTGTTCGGCTCGTAGCTCGGTTCGCCCAGCTCCTTGACTGTGGCGTGCACCAGGATGCCGCTGGCGGCGGTGTTGGAGTGCTCGATGAGCCAGAAGGTGGCGGTCTCGTTCTTGAAGTCGGCCGCGAAAAGGTGGTGGTTTTCCTCGTTGACGAATCCGACCACGCCGGCGGCGGTGGCAGCGGAGGTCGGGGCGGCCGTGATCCCGGTGGCAGAGCCCGTGGCCAGCGCGAGGTTGAGAGTGCCGTCATTGGCGACCGATTGGCCGGACACGGAGCGGCGGGTGAGGGTGATGGCGGTGCCGGTGCCGCTGACGATGAAGCGGCCGTTGACCGTGGCGTTGGCTGCCAGCGCGATCCGGACCAAGTCGGCCCAGCCCTGCGGCGAGCCGCCAGAGCCGGTCACGACCGGGACGTTGATCGCCAGGGGCGAGCCGGTCATGCCGGCGGAAGTCAGGGTAACCAGGGCATTGCCCGCACCGGTCACGGTGCCGGCCGCGGTGGCGGTGGTGACCTGATTGATGCCGGTCACGGCCGCAGGGTTCCAGGTGATCTGGCAGGTGATGTCGCCATACTCCTTGGTCCCAGGGCTCTTTTTCTTGGCCGCCGAGCCGCTGCCGGAGCAGTCCAGCGTGAGATCTTCCTCGACCGTCTCGCGAGTCAGCGCGGGCCCCGAGATGGAGACGCGCTTGGCGATCAGGTCGAACGTCGTGCCATTCCAGCGGGAGAGTCGGGTGCAGTTGCCTTTCACGCTCTCAGCCCGCCACGACCGCGCTCAAATGGGGAGCGGCTGGGGAGGGCGTTGGGGCGATTCACGGATACGAACGGATCTCCGGTAGGCTGAATTCCAGGATCCCGGCGCCGTCGAACTCAGCCAGCAGGGTGGCGGATAGTTGGGTGGACAGGACCTTTGGAGTGCGGAGCACGAACTCGTCCCCCGCCTGATACCGGGTCACCCCGCCGCCGGCCGGCGAGTTGTCGAACAGATCTCGCGCGATCTGGCTGAAGGGAGAGACGGCCGCCAGGGTCAGGCTGATCCGGGCAAACGATCCGCTCAGCACCGTGCAGCGCACCGCGGCGTCGATGGTCTTGCCGGTCAGGTCCTCGATGTTGGCGGCGGTGTAGAAGAAGTTGGAGACGGTCGTTGCTCCGATGGTGTTGATGGTGAATCTCCACGCATTCACGCCACCACCCAGGTCGACCAGCGACTTGCTGGCGGTGGCGCCCGTGCCAAGGTTGAAGGTCCAGTCGGTCGGATTGCCAGAGCTGCCGGCCAACACGGAATTGTTCGTCTGGATCGTCCCGCCCATGCCGTAGGGGTCGAGCGAGTAGTTGAACAGCGGGCGCAGCAGGTCCGCTCCAGCCCTTCCGATCAGGGCGGCGCCGGGTTCGTTGGGGTGCAGGTGGTCGGACTGAATGAAGTCGTCCAGGGCGATCGCCGTGCCGGGCGAAGTCTGCATCGTTGTCGGACAGGGCACCAGCAGCGCGCCGGTCGCCGCTGCGACCCCGGGTAGCACCGCCCATTTGGCCGCCATTGCCGCGGAGAGCGCTCCCCCGGAATTCCCGGTAAAAGCCAGCGGGATCGCGGGCGGGGCGAACATCACCGCGTAAATCCCCTTGTTGCGCAGCGCCGTGCAGATCGTGGTCATGTTGGCCGCGTATTGCGACGGAGTCAGCCCGCCGTCATTGGTGCCGGCCATGAACCAGCACATCCGCGCGCCGGAGCTCAGGACCTGCGGCAGGTGGGTATCGATGATCTGCTGGGAGGTGTAGCCGCTGGTCGCGAAGGAAAAGCGTCCGTCGTGGGGGATGAAGTCGACCCGCGATCCCAGGAAAACCCGCGCATGCGCGGCATAGCCCCCGGCGGCCAGGTTGACCAGGCTGTCGGAGACGGCCGCGGTGATCGAGTCACCCATCAGGGCGACGCCCACCCCGTCATCCGGAGAGCCGATCGGGAAGGCCACCGCGTGCACCACGTAGTCAGCGGTATGGTAGGACCCGCCCAGCTTCACCCCGCCTGCCAGCGCGGCCAGCGCGTTCGGATAGATTCCCCGCACCATGTAGTTGCTGGCCGCGAACTCCGCCGCCGCGGCGGCGGTCTCCGCGCGCTCCGCCCCATCCAGATAGCGGGCGTCGCTCTCCGGCTTGGTGTAGTATTCGACCGGCGGGGTGGGAGGCGCGATGATCGATTCCGATTCGCTGTAGTCCTCCACCACCGCGATCTCGGTGGACAGGTAGGTGTTTTTCAGACCGCTGCCATCTTCGGCCCGCACGATCAGCCGGTAGGATCCGGGCGGCAGAGCCGCTTCGGCGGCGGTGAAGCTGGCGGTCACCAGCTGTTTCAGGGAACTTGGCCAGTCGGCGGCGGTGAAGGAGGCGTCGCAGTCGGCGGCGCCGTAGGTCTTGCGCATCAGGCTGGCGGTCAGCGGGCCCGCATCCAGCGCTTTGACCTCCACGATCAGCGTGGCGATCTGGGCGGCCAGCACAAAGGCCCCGTGGTCGGAAATCGCCAGCTGGATCGACAGGTCCGATCCGGCCCACCAGAAGGGCCGCTCGGCGGTGTTGGTATCGCGGACGGTGCGGGAAGTGTTCTGGGATTCACCCAGGAGGCGGACGATCTTGCGGGCCATGGGCTCTGGCCTACGTCATCCGCCGCCGCCGGCGGAGAGCGGCCGGGCTCGATTGGCTGGGTTCAGACCGGCACGGCCGTCGTCAGCGGGCTGGTGGTGTTGTTGTCGAACTTCGCCTGCACGGTGGCGGTGATCACTGTGGCGCTCGTGAAGGAGTAGCCGGCGGGGTAGGTGGCGGTGACGTTGAGGGTCTTGGTTTCGTCGCCGTTGGTGATCGATTCCGTCCGCGTGACGTCCTGAGAACTCTCCGGGCCCACGCCGTCATTCGACTTGACCCGCACCGTCAGGATGATGTCGACCTCCTTGAGCATCACTGTGCCGCTGTCCGGATTGCCCCAGCTGAAATTGTAGTTGCGGGAAAAGCTCGGCGCCGTGGTGCCGGGCAGGACCTCGAGGTAAACCGGGTCGTTCAGGTATTTGGCCTGGATGCTGTCGACGTTGACGGAGCCGCGCATCAGCGGCAGCTCGTCGGTATCCTCGTTCCAGGTGAAGACGCCCGGGTTGTAGTCGACCAGGTCCAGCCGCGTGCCGAGCACCGGGCCCTTACTGGTGTTGGTGCGGGCAAAGGTGAAGCCGCTGACCTCGAAAACGGCGGTGTTCATCCCGATCTCAGCGGCATTGAAGGTCACCACGTCGCCGGGCCGGGACAGCAGCCCGCGCAGGTCGAGCGAGATCGACAGCCGCCGGCGCGCCCGCGCCTGCCCCAGCCGGATCCGCGCGATCCGCTGCGCCATGGTGTGGCTGGTGGTCAGCGGCAGGTTGAGGTCGAGCCAGTTGGTGCCGTTCTCGGCCGCCGCGGCGGCGGTGTCCTCATACGAAGGGTAGCTGGCCGCCTGCCACGATTCCCGGTCGACGAAATTGCCGCGCACCGCATTGGGGAGGCTGCGGTCCGGAGCCTCGAAGTCGACGTCGTAGGGCGCCAGCAGTTGGCTCTCGTCGTAGGCCAGCACCGTGTCGCCGCTGACCGGCTTCGGCGCCCCGGCTTCGATGAACCACAGCCCGGAGGCGTAGCGGACCGCTCCGGCCATCGAGTCCTGCAGCTGGGTGATCACGTCACGGTGCTCGCTATCGGCGGAGATCACCCCGTTGACTTCGTAGCGCCGTTCCTGCGAGCCGCTTTTCAGATCGACCAGCTCGTCACAGATGTTTGCCGCCTTGATCAGGGAGGCCTGGTCGATCGAACTGGCCGGGAAATCCATGATTTCCTGCAGGTACCAGGCCGTCAGCAGCGCCGGGTTGACCGTGTAGCCGGTGGTGTTACTTCGCGGGTCGTAAACCGTGTTCAGCCCCTTGACGATCGCCGCGAAGTCGGGGCTCTGACCTTCCCACAGGGTGCCGAAGGCGAAGGTGCAGACATGCAGCGCGGCGATGCCGTTGAAATTGTCGGTGGCGGAAATGATGTCGGGCGAGATGTCGTCGCCCAGGAACATCCCCGGCCGCGGGTCGAGGTTGCTGCGCAGGTGGTCGCCGATCTCGTTCGGGGTGCTACCCAGGAATGGCCAAACCGCCACCGTGCTGGCGTATTTGTTGGTCACCTGCCCGTAGTGCTCCGAACTCGGGTCGGAGATGTAGGGCAGGACAGTCTGTAGCAGCCAGACGCTCTCCACCTGCTGGATCGGATAGCCGGACAGTGCCACGATCAGGTGCGCCAGGAAGCGCGATGGCAGGTTGTGGATGAAGATCAGCGGCCCGGCCACACGCACCCGCCCCATCACGATCCGCCGCGGCGTCAGCGGCTGCCGGAAATTCCGGAAGCCGTTCCGCTGGAGGGATTCCATGTTGGCGGCATGGGTCGCAGCTTTGGCCTGCTGAAGGGAGTAAGCGACCGAGGCGACGGCCAGAGCGACGTTGATGGCGGTGGCAATGCCGGTAACTGATCCGGTGTAGCCAACAGCGGAGGCGATGATGACGGCAATCGCCTCGCCGATTCCATACTCCTTTTGGGTCTGCTTCTCGATCTTGAGCTCTCGATTCATAGTTCAGGGGGATGCAGCGCCGAGCGCGCCTGGCTGGGGTGAAGGAACGTGTGGCCGGCGGCCCCGCGGGCGGCTGAGGCGATGCAGTCACCGGCCCAGATGCCCGGGTGGTCGAGGGTGGTCAGCACCACATCTCCCGGCCGGAATTCCGCCGGGTCGACGACTTCGCTCCAGCCGGCGCCGCGTAGGGTGCGGCGGACCGCGCCGCAGATCCCTTCCGGCCCGGCGATCCGCAGCCCGCCGAAGTGGGTGGCGTAGAGACCTCGGTAGTGGCCCAGGTGATCGCTGCCGGTCACCAGGTCCGCCCACGCGGCGATGAACAGCACGCAGTCCCACTGGCCCGGCACGTAGGGCGTGGCGAATTGATCGGAGAGGAACCCCCCGATCTGCAGCTGCCGGAACTCGTCCGAGCGCTCAGAACTTGATCGTGAGGTCCTGGAAGCTTTGCACGAAGCGCAGGCTGGTGTCGTCAGGGTAGAGCTGGCGCTGGTGGGGATCGGTGTAGAGCAGTCCCCAGGAGTCGCGGAGGCGGGCGAGTTCATTGGCAAGGGCGAGTTCGAAGGATGAGGTGGAAGGGCCGCGTTTGAGCTTCAAAGTGTCCATGGTGCCGCGCAGCAGCAGCTCGACGCCGATCAGTTCCGGGCTGTCGCCGCCGGCGAACATCGCCAGGTGGATCTCGGCAGTGCGTTTTTTGAACACCAGGTCGCTGACCCCCGACAGGGCATGGTTGGGCACCCCGGTCAGGCCGAGGTTGAGGACTCCGGCGCGGATGTCGGAGTATTCCTCGACCGGCGGCACCTCTCCCAGGTTACCGAAGCCGAGGTAGGTGTGGCCTGCCCATTCCAGCGGGCCCAGTCCGGTCCAGCAGCGCAGCGGATCGTCCAGGAAATCCAGGTAGACCAGCAGCGCCGGGTAAATGTCCCCGGCCTGGCAGGCGGTGGCGAAGTCGGGGGAGAGGTCTCTCATGATAATTGTTCTACGTGGAACATAGTAGTACTAACCTCTTAGGACTTCTTGGGTTCCGGTGAGCTTGAAGGTGTGATTCCGCCAGACGCCGGCGCGGACGTCGTAGCTCGGCAGATCCGAGGTGAAGCGGAAGATCCCGCGGGCCGGTCGGGTCTGCAGGGCGGTCCCGGCGGG
>JAQGPE010000504.1 GCA_028293225.1 Akkermansiaceae bacterium
CGGCGGACGAATGCCAGTAGCCCGAGGGTACTGAGAAGCAGAGCGGAAGGCTCCGGGACGGCGACAATTTGAACGGCATTCAGGAAACCGCGAAGCTCTGCTGGAGAGGCGCCATCGGAGGCCAGGAACAGGGATTGGCCCGGGCTCAGACTCACCGACATGACGACATAATTCTCGCCCTGAATAAACGAATTGTATGCGGTGGTGTCATCACCGGCCGGGTAGACGGAGTTGGCCTGCTGCGCAGGTGTCAGTCCCGAAAAGTTGAAGGTGTTCGAGGATGAAGCGGCTGAAGCAAAAAGGTTGATGGGGGCCGCGATCGCATTTGAGTTGGTATTCCGGGCCATCACATAGATGAGATAGTCACTCGCAGCCAGCCCATCGACCCGCATGCCGATCGCGGTATTCGCGGCGCCAGCCAGCCAGCCGGCGCGGCCGACCGCGAAGTTGGAACTGTTGTTCCCATTCCCGTAGATGGAGAGCGGATCTTTATTCAGATAGAGGTTGGTGGCCAGGCCGCCGCCGCTGCCATAGAGGGCGGATAAATTGAGATTGGGGCTGGTGAATGACAGGATTCCACTTCCTGCGGTGGCTTCGCTGCTGAAAGTCACGTTGACGCCCGCGGCGTTGCTTCCATCCGCATATTTCAGCGGGCCGCTCGCGGTGCTGTTCAAATTGTTCCAGGTAGTTTGAGAGCCCGCGATCGCGCCGGTGGCATGGCCGGGACTGAGCGTGGAATAGTCCGGGGTGACATTGCCTGCTGCCGCCGCGTTGGTGCTGGTCGATACGAAATTCAGCATCAGGTTCGCAGCGGTGGCGGGGACGCCCGCGGTCAGGGCGACGAAAAGGGCAAGACTGGGAAGGGTTTTCATGGGTTGATCGGATTTGCGCAGGTGAATGCCGAAATCCTCCGCGGACTTAGCAGCGCTGACAAAAAAACTCCGGAGTTTGCTAAGTTTCGCCCCTGCCCCGGCATTCTATCGGACACGATCTTTCCACCATGTCGAAGCATTGGACTACACCGGAGCAGGAGCACGCAGCCGCGGTACAGGGCCTCTTCGTGCAGTACCAGCCGGCGATTCGGGGTTACCTCCTCTCGATGATCCCTGATTTCTCCCAGGTGGACGACGTGATGCAGGAGACCTTCATCACCGTGACTCAAAAGGCGTCGTCGTTCGAGCTTGGAACCAGTTTCCCGGCCTGGGTCAGAACCATTGCGCGTTTCAAGGCATTGGAGGCGATCCGGGCGAGACGCTTTGAAACCCTGTCGGAAGAAGTGCTCGATGCCCTGGGAACGGAATTGCGTGAATTTCAACCTGCCGCCGACCAGCGGCTGATCCTTTTACAAGACTGTCTCGATCATCTGGCTCCTCAGGCCCGGCGTTCGATCGACTATCGCTATCGAAACGATCACCAGCCGCCACAGATCGCGAAATTGATGGGCTGCAAAGTGGAGTCGGTAAATGTAACGCTTTCCCGAGCCCGGGCTTTCCTGAGAGAATGTGTGGAGCGCAGAATTACCACCAATCCTTCCTGATTCATGTTCGACGAAGTCCGACTCGAACGACTGGTTTCCGCCTATTTCGATGGCCAGCTCACGGCTGAGGAAAAGCGTGAACTGGAAGCGATGCTGCTCGGATCGTCGGCAGCCCGGAGAATTTTCCTGGATCATGCCGAGTGGCATGGATTGCTGCGTGAACATGCCTTGCAATCCGGAGGGGCGAGTTTGCTGCAGAATGCCCCCGCTCCGGTTTCGGGACGGGTGGTTTTCTTCCGGCGAATGGCTCTGGGAATTGGCTTGGCGGCTTGCCTGATCCTCGCCTGGAAACTGCTGCCCTCCGGGAATGAAGCTTCACCTCCCGGAGTGCCTGCGGTGGTGGTCCGGGAGGACGTCGCCCTTTTGGCCCAAGCCATCAACGTCGAATGGGATGGCGTTGCGTTCGCTCCGGGAGCTGCCCTGCCGAAAGGTCTGCTGAAAATCAGACAAGGAACGCTGCGCCTGGATTTCTACAGCGGCGCCCGCGTCATTCTTGAGGGACCTGCGGCATTGGAATTGATTTCTCCCGGTCTGGCTCGCCTGGAGCGAGGCAGGCTCACGGCAAATGTCCCGCCTCCCGCCGCGGGATTCACCATTCAGAATGGCAGCCTGAGCGTGATCGACCGGGGAACGGAGTTCGGCATGAACGTCACCGATCCGAATGACTGTGAAGTTCATGTTTTCAATGGCGAGGTGGAATTGAAGGGCGAGGTGCCACCATCCACCCCCCGGGAACTTTTCGGAGGCAATGCCGTCGCGATCCGGGATGGCAGATCGACCGCTTTTCCCGCCGACCGGGAATCGTTTCCAGATTCCGCGCTGATCCGAAAGGAAGAGGAGCGTGCGGCAAAAGTGCAGTTGGAGCAGTGGCGCACGACGTCATCCGATCTGAGACGGGCTCCCGGCCTCCGGGTTTACTTTGATTTCGATGATCTGAAGGCGGGAGGCACCAGCCTGCCGAACCGCGCGGAGGAAGGGGGGAAAGGTTCCAGTGGCTCCATCATCGGCTGTGAGCCTCTTTCCGGCCGCTGGCCAGGGAAGTCCGCGCTGGGATTTGCGAAATCCAGCGACCGTGTCCGTTTTCGTACGGATGGGGTGTGTTCCTCGTTGACCCTGGTGGCATGGGTGCGGGTTGATAGCCTTCCGCTCGATCACAACTCTCTCCTCTCGATGGCTCCCGGCCGGGTAGGTGAAGTCCATTGGAAGTTCGATCGTTCCGGTCGTCTGCTGATCGGGCTTCGAGCGGCGCCGGAGCTGGCCTACGATTCGTGGGAACGGCTCGTCAGTGACCCAGTGGTGACGCCGGAGGATTTCGGCCACTGGCTGCACCTGGCGACTGTCATCGATGGAGAACGGGGTGAAATGCGCCACTTTGTGAATGGCAAGCCGGTGGC
>JAQGPE010000506.1 GCA_028293225.1 Akkermansiaceae bacterium
CACGGGGAGGTCCGGATGCTTCAACGTGTAGGCCCCACCTCCGAGCGCCGTCACGCGGAACTGCGAGCCCTCCATGCGCTGCGGCACGTTGAACACCTGGACGGCGATGGACTCGCGGCCGCTCACGTAGCCCGACATGCCGATGAAGCCGGGATCCGACAGGCCACTGGAATGGCGCGCCAGCGCGGCGCCGATGTAGGGGATGTAGCGCGGGCGGGCGTCGATATAGAGCCGCGCGCTGTCCACCGCCTGGCCGATCACCAGGCGCGAACGCAGGATCTCGATTTCGGCGGAAGTGCCGGTCTTCACGTCCACCAAGCCGGCAGCCTCGCCAAGCAGTGACTTGCTGTTGCCCATGTTGTCTTCCACCTGCACCAACAGGTTGGCTTCGTATACGGGCTGGGCCAGGAAGGCGTAGGTGCCGCCGATTGCGACCGCCAGGGCCAGGATCGAAGCGATCAGCCACCGGTTGTCGACGATGATGTCCCAGTATTCGACCAGGTTGATGCCGTCCGCCTCTTCTTGGGGGAGAGGGGACGGACCGGTCAGCTGGTTCTGCAGCGGATGGGGTGCGTTCATGTGATAAGTGCTCAAAGTCGCCGGATGCGCTGCACCCAGTGCCCGATGCCATCGTCGATGATGGACAGAGCCGTGCGGAAGGCGGAAGCGGGTTTCCGATAGGGATCGGGGATGTCCAGGTCCATGGGCTCCCCCAGACGGAAGATGCGGCCACAGGCTTCCGGATAAGTCTTTTCGAGTCGCTGGCGCTGCTCGCGTTCCATCACGAAGACGATATCGGCTTCGAGGCACATCTGCCGGGTGATCTGCCGGGCGCGGTGGGCGCCGATGTCGATACCTCGCTGCGCCATCAGCTGGAGCGCCATCTCGTCGGCCGGCGATCCCAGGACGGCGCCCAGGCCGGCGGAGTGGAGCTTCACGCCCGGCAGGGAGTCCGCCAGCAGGCCTTCCGCCATCGGACTGCGGCAGATGTTCCCCTCGCAGACGACCAGGATGGATTTCACGGGTTCGCGATGGATCGGATGGTGCCGACTGCTTGCGCGCTCGGCAAGACCAGGCTGAGAATGCGGTTCCACTGGACCAGCGGCACCGGGTCGATGTAGACCACGTCGCGCGGCCGCAGCGGGAAGCTCTCGGCCAGCGCCAGCGCCGCCGGGCTGCTGGCATTCAGGTGGAAGATCGCGGGAGTGTCGTTGCCGGTATTGCGGATCACGTAGATCTGGCCGGTGTTCGCGGTGGTCAGGTTCGGCCCGCCCACTTCGGCGATGGCCTCGTTCAGCGACATGCGACCGTTGCGCATCGGCAAGGCAGCCTGGCGGCTGACTTCGCCCATCACGTAGACCTTGCTTTCCTCGCGCCCGCGCACGAGCACGAGGTCACCGCTTTCCAGCAGGATGCGGTTCGGGTTGACGCCGCTTTCCTGCAGGCGGACCAGGTCGATCGGCGTCGTCACGCCATTGCGCGTGAGAGTGACCGCCGAACGATCGCCAGTCGACGTGATGCCGCCGGCGCGATTGATCGCGTCCGTGAGCGTCATGGGCACGTCGGTGAAGATCTGCGTCCCCGGCGAGCGGACTTCACCTTCCACGTACGCGCGGCGACTGCGGAAGGAGGAGATCCGCACCGTGACCTGCGGATCCTTGATCACGTTCTGGATGCGGGTCGCAACCAATTCGGACGCCTGCGACTCCGTCAGCCCGGCGACTTTGATACGACGTGCATAGGGATAAAAGATGGTGCCGTCCTGGTCGACGATAAACCCGGGGGCTGCACTGATCCCGGTCGGGTCGGACGAGCCGCCGATCACCTGTCCGCCCAGCGGAAGCAGTTCGGGGTGGTCGTACACCACGATGCTGATGATGTCGCTGGGCCCTATCGTGTAGGGTTTGGCTTCACCGAAAAGCTGTTCGATGCCGGGTGGCGGCCCCTTCGGACGCGTGAGGGCCTGCGCCTGCACCAGCGCCGGCGTGATCGGGGTGATCACGCCTTGCGGCGGATTGTTCGGGTCTCCGGGTACGTACTGCCCCAGCGTGATGCTGGTGCGCAGCTTCGGATCAGCGAAGTCGAAGCCCGGCGCCGTGACGACGGCGCAGCCATGCAGCAGCACGGCCGCGGCGGAAAACGACCAGCACATAACCCGGCGAAGGCTCACTTTGCCCATGTTCTTGTTCGAATGCTTGTTGAGGATGGACTGTAGCTGAGCGTCGCGGGAGCCTTGCGTGAGCCGACCGCGAAGCTGCCCCCAAGTGTGGAAAGCTGCCCAAATGCAGCTCATCTTGCGGCTTCACGCACACGATGGAGATTGTCTTCGAAATAGGCCAGGCCGGACCGGTCCGAGTTGTGGACGGCGTCGAGCGTGGGCACCGGCGGCAGCACGCCATACCCGGTGGTGACTGCGTTGGGTCCGCCGCCCACCACTGTTTCGATGGAGTGCGAGAAGCGCGGCGTGCCGGTCACCTGGAACCAGGACGGATTCATGTCACGGCGCGGACCCAGCGGGACGGAGAGTTCCAGCCCCGCCATGTTGCGCGCGGCGCTGTTCGAGAATTTGCTGCGGCGGACATACACCTGCACGGCGACGTCGCTGAA
>JAQGPE010000523.1 GCA_028293225.1 Akkermansiaceae bacterium
GGTTACCACGGCGTGGCAGTCGCTGGGATCTGGACGATGGGCTGCACCTCCCCGCTGCTCCAGTACAACTACTGCGAAGGCACGAAGAAGATCCTCTACGACGGCCACGCCTGGGACTTCGACCTCCAGACCGCCGGCACCGCGATCTATCAATACAACTACAGCCGCAACAACGAGGGCGGCTTCGCTCTGGCCAGCCAGGACGCGACCTCCGGAACGCTGAAGAAGATCTTCCGCTACAACATCAGCGTCAACGATGGCCCGCTCCAGGCCACCGAGGGGCAGGGCTTCATCACCGGGATCGCGGACTACTATAACAACGTCTTCTACCGCACGGACGGGCAGGGCTTCAAGCTGGTCAACGACCCCGGCAGCTCGGTGAAGGGGAACTTCTCCAATAACGTCTTCTACTCCAGCGGCGCGACCACCAACATCACCTACCAGGACAGCGCCGGGACCGACCGCATCTTCACGAACAACAGCTACTACGGCTACACGCCGGTCAATCCGGGAACCGGTGCGGTCACGGCCAACCCGCTGTTCGCGAGCGCCAGCGGCTCCACCGCTTTGACCGCCGGGTCGATCCCCACGGTCAGCCAGTTGCGTGGAGCCGTGACCGGCTTCATGCTTCTCGGCCACTCTCCACTGCGGAACGCCGGCACCGCTATTACCGGCAACGGCGGTTTTGATTTCTTCGGCAACGCGCTCTACACCGGCACCGCGGACATCGGCGCCCACGAAACCCTGCAGGCCCCTTACAGCGGCACACCGGTTTCCCTGCCTGCCACGGTCGAGGCTGAAAACTTCGACAAGGGCGGCGAGGGCATCGGCTACCACGATCTCGACACCACCAACAACGGCGGCCAGTACCGCACCACCGAAGGAGTGGACATCCAATCCCACACCGGCACCGGCGCCTATGACATCGGCTGGATCAATCCGGGTGAGTGGCTGGCCTACACGATGAATGTCCCGGCAACGGCGAATTACGACTTCTCCTTCCGCGTGGCGGGGGCCGGCAGCGGCGGCACCTTCCACATGGAGATGGATGGCCTCAGTAGAACCAGCACCATCACCATGCCGAATACCGGCGGGTGGTCGACCTTCACCACCATTGGAGTGTCGAACTCCGAGCTGACCAGCGGGGTGCATGTCTTCAAGATCGTCTTCGACGGCTGGGGCACGGACGGAGTGCTGAATCTGGACAGCTTCACCATCTCTCCCTCTGCCATCAGTACGCTTAATTTCAGCGTCCCGGCCGGGACCTACACCAGCACACAGACGGTGACCATCTACTCCGCGCTGGCGACAAACACGATCCGCTATACTACGGACGGCAGCACGCCGACCTCCACCAACGGGACCATCTATACCGGCCCGGTCAGCATTTCCTCCACCAAAACGCTGAAGGCGGTCGCCTACAATGCACTGACCTCCAGCGCGGTGACGTCTGCAACCTACGTGATCCAATCCTTAACCGGCTTCACGAACGGCGGCTTCGAAACCGGCACCTCCAGCGGATGGACCACGGCCTCGACGGATGCGAATCCCGCCGCGGTCACGGTGCTCAGCTACGAAGGCCTCAGCGAAGGTTCCTACGCGATGGTCTTCGGCGCTTCGAACGCTGCCGGAAATGCACGGGTGACGCAGACGCTGGCCACTTCCGTGGGTGGCAAGTATGCGGTGCTCTTCGACTACGGCGGTTTCGGCGCCGCCGGCCAGCCGCAGGTGCTGCGGGTCGAAATCCTGGACGGCAGCACCGTCCTGGCCACGCGGGATGTGCAGGCCTACGGACCCGGCTCCTACGATGGAGACGATACCGTGATGACCGGATATGCCCTCCCCTTCACCGCCACCTCGACTTCGGCCGTCGTCCGGTTTACCGATCTGACCACGCTCGCCAACAGCGCCGGATCCGACGGCATTCTGGACGGAGTAAGCAACAGCCTGATCGCTCCGATCACTAACGGCAGTTTTGAAACCGGCAGCCTCAGCGGCTGGACGGCGGCCTCCACCGACGCCAATCCGGCCGCCGTGCAGGTTCTGAGTTATCAGGGAGTCTCGAACGGCACCTATGCCGCCGCCTTTGGAACCGGCAACGTCGCGGGCAACGCGGTGCTCTCCCAGACCCTCACTACGGTCCCGGGTGTCCACTACGCGGTTCCTTTCGACTACGGCGGCTTCGGCGCTTCCGGCGCTCCGCAGCAGTTGCGGATCGAGGCCCTGGATGGCAGCACCGTCCTGGCCACCGTCGACGTGACCGCCACCGGCCCGGGGAGCTACGTGGGAAGCGCCACGGTCTTTACCCGCTACACCTTCGATTTCCTGGCCGCCTCGACCACGACCACGCTGCGCTTCACCGATCGGACGACGCTGACCAACAGCACCGGATCCGACGGCATTCTGGACTTCGTCGGCGGCAACTGAGCCGGCCAGCGAATCTCCAGATTGAAAGACCACCCAAAGCCTCCTCCGGGCATCTCCCTGGAGGAGGCTTTTTCGTGTGGCAAAGGCGGAACCTGATCCTCGCCGCTTCTGGCATCTGGCGCTTTAATTGAAAGGTCTCCCGGGGCGGACGCGATACGATGAAGATGAAAGCCGTCTTTGCCGCCGCCCTCCTTACCTGCGGCGCTCCTCTCCCCGCCGCTGTTCTGCAGGCAGCCAGCGACACTGAAATCAACAGCTCCATCGCCGCACTCAAAGACGGAGACACTCTCAGGATCGCACCCGGCGACTACACCCGGCGTCACTCGGTCACCGGCATCGCCAGCCTGACCATCGAGGCGCTCGACCCCGCCCATCCGCCGCACTTCAAAGGCGACACCGAAGCCTGGCATTTCTCGCGCTGCCCAGCGCTCACTCTGCGGCACCTGAAATGCAGCGGCCAGACCGACAACGGCATCAACCTGGATGACGGCGGGAGATTCACCGAACCGGTCAACGGCATCCGGCTCGAAAATCTCATCGTCAGCGACATCGGACCCGATGGGAATTTCGACGCGATCAAGTGCTCAGGACTCGACCACTTCACCATCAGCCATTGCGAAATCTCCGGCTGGGGTGGCCAGGCGATCGACCTGGTCGGCTGCCACGAAGTCCTGATCCGCGACTGCCGCTTCACCGGCAAGCCGGGCTTTTCCCAACACACCGGGCCCCAGTTCAAGGGCGGCTGCCAGCACGTCACGATCGAGAAATGCACCTTCAAAGACGCCGGGCCGCGACCCATTCAGGTGGGCGGTTCGACCGGCCTGGATTTCTTCCGGCCGCCCGGCGCGAAGTACGAGGCCGCTGACATCGTCGTCCGCGACAACCTGATCGAAGGCGGCGAGTGCGCCTGCGCTTTCACCGGCGTCGATGGCGCGGAGTTCACCGGCAACACCATCCTGCGCCCGTCGAAATGGATCTTCCGCATCCTGCAGGAGAACACGGCGGAAGGCTTCAAGACCTGCGGCAACGTGGCGATCAGGAACAACACCATCACCTTCCGCCGCTCCGACATCGGCTCCGAACTCAACATCGGCGCCGGCACCGCGCCCGCGAGCTTCCGTTTCGAGGGCAACCACTGGCTGGCCGAAGACCAGCCCGCCGCCTCCAAGCCCAACCTGCCCGTAAAGGAAAAGGAAGGCGTCTACGGCGAGCGCTGATCAGGACGGCTGGGAACCCGGCTCGGCCCCGCCGAAGATCTCCCGGATCGGCGTCTCCTGGTGCTGGTCCATCCATTTCTCCAGTGCCGCCTTCATCGGTGCGAGCACCTCGGGACGCTTGTCCGCGAGGTCGTCGCGGCTGTCGACATCGGTGGGAATATGGAACAGCCCGAAATGCCGCCCGCCGTCCTTGGTCGGGGTGCAGACGATCTTCCAGTCGCGGGTCCGCAAGCAGCGCTGCTTCGCCGCCAGCACGCGCTCGGGATACTCCGGCAGCAGTACGAACTGGTAGTTGAAATCCCGGTCGATATAACTCATGCCGTCCATCGGCGGCAGCGGCGGACGCTCGACTCCGGGGACCTTGAACTGGATCCACGGCAGGCTGGTTTCGCCGTAATAAGGCCGGTCTTCCGCAGGCGCTTCGCCGCGGATCCACGGCGCGACACTGTGACCCTCCCACATGCCGGGACGCTCGACGCCAAGCAGATCGAGCAGCGTGGGCGAAAGGTCGATGCTGCGGATCTGCTCCGGGATGTCGGTGCCCTTGGTGCCCGGAACCCGGATCGCCATCGGGATGTGGAAGCACGGATCGGAACCGTTGAAGCCGAGCCCATGACCGAGCGTGACACCAGGCTCGAAAAGGTCGTCGCCGTGATCGGCCGTCACCACCACGATGGTGTTGTCCGCCAGCCCATCGCGCTTGAGCGCATCCAAAATACGGCCCACACAGTCGTCGAAGCTGCGCGTGCAACCATCATAGAGCGCGCGGATCTGCTGGATCTCCGAGTCAGGCAGGGCCTTCAGTTTATCCTCCAGATCGGTGCCGCCGATGAACTTGTTGATGTCGAAATCCAGACCGGTCTTGTTCACGCCCTGATAGGCGGGGTCGGCGAACATCTTGTAGTAGGGATCCGCCGTGCGGTACGGGATGTGGTTGCACGAGTAGTGCACATGCCAGAAGAACGGCCGGCCGGTCGCCGCCTGCTTGGCCAGCTTTTCCTCGACCCGGCGGGTCACGATCTCCGGATTGACGAACTGCGCGAAAGAGCCGATCTGCGGAAAGAGCTGATAGCCGACCTCGTTGTCGAAATAGAGCGGCACCACGAAATGCGCCAGGATCACCGCCTGGCTCATGTAGACCTTGAAGTTATCGAAATTCGAAACGGAGATGTCTTTGAAACCGAGCGGCATCAGCTGGTAGTAACCGGCGCACCAGTCCCCGATCGCCGCGGTGTCGTAGCCCTTTTCACCCAGGACGGTGGCGATGGGATGAATCGCTTTCCTGGTCGCCTCCACCTGGGCCTTGTCCGGATACATCTGCCGGAAGCCATTGGTGTGCGGGTAGGTCGACGACATGATCGTAACACCCGACTCCAGGGTCGAAGCCACCGGCGTGTAGCAGCGGCCGAAACGGATCGCATCCTTCGCCCATTCGTCGATCCGCGGTGAAACCCCGGCAGCTCCCGCGCCCTCCATCCGGGCCGGACGATAGCCGGCGTATCCGAGGCGATCGCCGCGCAGGGAGTCGGAGCCGATGATGATCACATTCATCGGCTTGCCCGCCTGGTCCTTCGGCACCTGCCGCTGTGGCTCGCGATTGAAGGAGTAAATCACCCCGGCGAAAATCACCGGCAGCAACAGGCTGATCGAGCCCTTGGTCCCGATCCGGCGGAACCACCAGAACAGCACATAGCCCACGAACAACCACGGTAGCACCACAAACAGGGTCGCATCCAGGAAGGGCCGGAAAGCACCTGGAGCCATCTCCAACTGGCGGCCGAAATCCCCCTCGCCCATGAAATAGGGCCGTGAGTGAACCAGCCGCATCAGGAAGTAAACGTGCATCACCCCCGCTGTGACCAGTGCGGTCCCCGCCACCAGCCAGCGGTTCAGCTTCGCCCGGCGGCGAAAAACGGTCCCGGTCACCGGCAGGATCAGCAGCGTCCCGACCACCAACAAGATGCCGTAGGCGGACAGAACGCGAAGGTTCTCTCCAATCAGGAAAGAGCGGAACTCGCTCTTTGCGAGTTGGCTGTACTTGTTGTCCATCTCCGCGGAGCCATGCGCCAGCCGCCAGATGGCCAAGCCATACTCCACGGCCAGAAACAGCAGCAGTCCGGCGGCCGTCGCCACCCACAGCCTGGGTTTCCCGGCCACTTTCGCAGCAGCCGGCTCCTTCTCATGGGCAGCGGGTGATCTCACTCGCCGTGTGGTCGGTCCGGCCTATCCCGATGTCGAGCGCTTTCGCCGGAACGGCTGTCACACCACCAGGAAATAGATCCCCAGGGCAATCCCGCCAACCCAGACCGCCGCAATCTGGGTGACGCCGAAGGACCGGGCCCCGGGCGTTTCCGAA
>JAQGPE010000535.1 GCA_028293225.1 Akkermansiaceae bacterium
CCGAATGCCAAAATAGGGAAAGGGAATGACTTCCTAAAGATTCGTGGAATACTCCCGCCACCCCGACCTTCCTGACTCTGTTGAAAATGTCCCGGAAATCATCCCTCGTTTTCGCGCTGCTCCTGTCCCCCGCCCTCAGCACCTTTGCCGACCAGAAGGTTCTGAAAGCCGTGCCTGTCGATCCTTCCGACATCACGCCGCAAGCACCTGCGAATCTCCCCAAGCCGCCGCCAGCCGCCCCCCCACCGGAGTCGCCGCAGGCCATCCGCCCCGTCGACTCCGCGGAAGTCAAAGTCCCGGCGTGGAAGCCCCACTCCGGCTCGGATTCCCCGATTCTCAAAGGCCTCCCCGATACGGAAGACGCCCTGCGCCTGCAGATTTTCCTGGATCAATCGTGCTTCGGTCCCGGCATCATCGATGGCAAGCCGGGCCGCTTCACGATTCTCGCGGCCCAAGCCTGGAATGAAGTCCACGGCCACGAGATCAACGACCTCCAGCCGGTCCTGGAGGCCGCACGCAAGGCAGTGCCGCATCCCTTCGCCAGCGCAACCGTGCCGGACATCGCCAACAAGTGGGTCAACGTCAATCTTCCCACCGGACCTGCCCAGCAAACCAAAGCCAAGATGCTGAGCTACCGCAGCATGGGTGAGTTCATGGCGGAGCGCTTCCACAGCGACATGGATTTCATCGTTCAGTTGAACGGCGCGAAGGTGGTCAACAACCTGAAGGTGGGAGACACCCTGATCGTCCCAGACG
The DNA here is from genome assembly GCA_028293225.1 of Akkermansiaceae bacterium. Taxonomy (GTDB): domain Bacteria; phylum Verrucomicrobiota; class Verrucomicrobiia; order Verrucomicrobiales; family Akkermansiaceae; genus Haloferula. The sequence goes on from JAQGPE010000535.1 coordinate 757, forward strand.
TCAGGCCGTTCCTCATCGAAGACATCACCGGCCGCCGCTACGACGCCCAGGAGCCGATGTCCCACCGCCACGCCGTGGTGGACACGAAGATGAACCAGGTGCGCATTTTCGAAAGTGCGCCGAAGGCCCTCATCGTCCAGGAAGGCCCCGACGAACCCGCCACGGTCCGTCAGAACGAAGGCCTCATTGCGTCCTTTCCCATCACTCCCGGCCAGCCGCAGTTCATCCACTACGGCGAATGGGAGCTGAAGGCCTCCGTCGAGCTGCCGGTCTGGCGTTACGACAAGTCCCTGCTGGAGACCGGCAAGCGCAGCAGCGAATCCGTCGATGTGCCGCCCGGTCCGAACAACCCGGTCGGCATCATCTGGAACGGCCTCAGCCGCCCCGGTATCGGCATGCACGGCACCCCGGATCCTGAAACGATCGGCCGCGCCCGCAGCCACGGCTGCATCCGCCTGGCCAACTGGGACGCCATCCGCATCCCTACCCTGCTGCGCCCCGGCGCGACCGTGGAAATCCGCTAACTCAGGGACCGGCTGAAAATCACAGCGGCGTCTTCGGAGGAAATGGCACCGCCAAGGCGCCAAGAGCGCCAAGTTTATAGCTTGGGGCGAAGCCTGCTCGAAGAAGAGTTCGGGCTCTCAATCACTGATGAGACTGATTTTAAAGCAAAGGATTGGGCTTCAGATCTCGAGTCGTTGAGCCCACCTGATGACCGGACAAATGGATCTTTCCTGCCTTAAATCAGTAAATCTGTAAATCAGTCCCATCAGTGATCCTTAGCCCGAACCACTCAAGATTTTCTCAAAATTGATGACCCGGCGGTTGTTACTTTGCGCCTGCCTTCTGCTGCCGCCGGCCTGCCGCCGCACGGAGGAAGCGCCCCGCCACGCCGTGCCGCTCGCAGCCAACGGCGAACTGCGCCTGACCATCACCACCTTCAACATCCGCTACGAGGAGCCGAAGGAAACCGACTGGCGCGGCTGGCCAAACCGCATCCAGCGCATGGTCGCCGCGATCCGGAAGATGGATCCGGACATCATGGGCATGCAGGAAGTCCTGCACGGCCAGGCCGCCGATCTGCGCGCCTCCCTGCCCGACTACGAGTTCGAGGGCGTCGGCCGCGACGATGGCAAGCGCAACGGCGAGTACTCGGCGATCTTCTACCGCCGCGACCGCTTCGAGAAGACCGGCGGCGGCACCTTCTGGCTATCCGATCATCCTGCCGTTCCGGGCTCGATCGACTGGGGCAACTCGCTCACCCGCACCGCCACCTGGCTCCACCTGACCGACCGGCAGAGCGGTCGCGGTTTCTACGTTTTCAACACCCACTGGGACCACAAGAACGAGGAATCCCGCGAACGCGCCGCCAAGCTGATGGTCGCCCGCATCAACGCCCGCGAGCATCTGGACGAGCCCGTCGTTCTCACCGGCGACTTCAACTCGCGCGCGGGCATGCCCGGCATCGACTACCTGACCGGTAAAACGGTGACCATTGACGACCGCCGGCTGCCCGCCTGGGAACATCCGCTGATCGATACCTACCAGGCCCTGCACCCGGACGAAAAGAACCGCCGCACCCTGCACTTCTGGACCGGTGATTTCGATGGCGACCTGAAGGTCGACTTCGTGATGGTCAGCCAGGGTGCGAAGATCGAGGCCGCCGACATCCTGCGGGCAAAAACCCGCGAAATGCAGCCCTCCGACCACTACCCGGTCTGGGCGAAGGTGGTGTGGAAATAACCCGCCAACTCAACTGCCATGAACGACGCGCTTCTTGAATCGTTCCTGAAGGAGGACGGCGACGAATCCGTGCGAGCCCTGCTTCTCCATTCGCTCGTGGAGCATCGGGAAACGGATCGAATCCGGCATTTCAGCTTCAACCGCTTCAATGTCCTGCTGGATTTCGAGGATCAACACGCGGTGATTGACGACGAACTGAATCCTTCCGACGGCACCTGCAGGATCTCGCTCGAAACCTTCAAAAAACGCCTTGAGGGAACGCCCTGAACCAGTAACGGGCCGGCTTCCGCGAATCTGTGTTTCCTTCCGATTTTCTGCGCTTGGCGGACCGCGGGCTTGCAGGCTCTGCAAGAAGCGGGTTGGGTAAACCGGTATACCCACCTATTACCCATGAAATCCCTGCTCCGCTGGCTCATGCCACTCACCCTTACTTCCGCCGCCCTGGCCGCGGATCCGTGGATCGTCTTCAATGGCAAGGAAGGCCCCGGCAAGGGCAAGAAGGTCGTCCTGATCGCCGGCGATGAAGAATACCGCTCGGAAGAGTCGATGCCGATGCTCGGCCGCCTGCTCGCCGAGAAACACGGTTTCACCTGCACGGTGCTGTTTTCGATCAATCCGAAGACCGGCGAGATCGACCCGAACGAGCAGACCAACATCCCGGGGATGAAGGCTCTGGACTCCGCCGATTTCGTGATCCTGGCCACCCGCTTCCGCGAACTGCCGGACGCGGACATGAAGCACTTCGTGGACTACATCGAGGCCGGCAAGCCGATCCTGGGCCTGCGCACCGCCACCCACGCCTTTGCCTACAACCGCAACAAGACCAGTCCGTACGCGAGCTGGTCCTTTGACAGCCAGGAATGGAAGGGCGGCTTCGGCAAACAGGTGCTCGGCGAAACCTGGGTCAACCACCACGGCGACCACGGCAGCCAGAGCACCCGCGCCATCACGGAGGAAATCAACCGCAGCAATCCACTGCTGCGCGGCGTGACCGATGTCTGGGGCCCGACCGACGTCTATGCCGTCGACCCGCTGCCCGCCGATGCCAAGGTGCTGATGCGCGGCCAGGTTCTGAGCGGCATGACCCCCGAGTCCGAAGCGGTGAAGGGCCCCAAGAACGAACCGATGATGCCGGTGATCTGGCTTCGCGACCGCGAAACCAAGGAAGGCAAGAACCAGATCGTGATCGCCACCACCATGGGCGCCGCCACCGATTTCGTGCATCCCGGCCTGCGCCGCTTCGTCGTCAACGCGACCTACTGGGGCACCAATATCAAGATCCCGGAGAAGCTCGATGCCGATCCGGTCGGCGAATACAAGCCGAGCCCCTTCGGCAATGACAAGTTCACCAAGGGCGTGAAGCCCGCGGATCTGCTGAAGAAGTAAGTTAGCCCACCTTTCGAAAAGGAGCAGCTCTCGCACGAGGCAGCTCCTTTTTCGCGCCCATCAATCCAGGAACTTCCCCGGATTCAGGATCCCGCCGGGATCGAGGGCATCCTTGATGGCGCGGTGCACGTCGAGCGACACCTCGCCGAGCGCCTGGTGAATCCATGGCTTCTTGGCCAGGCCCACCCCATGCTCACCCGTGATCGCGCCGCCGTGGTCGAGCACCCAGGTGAACAGCCGGTCGAGCGCTTTCTCGGCTCCCTCGCGGACCGCCGGGTCGTCATAGTTGGCGACCATCAGATTGGTGTGGATGTTGCCGTCCCCCGCATGGCCAAAGCAGGCGATCGGAATGCCGGTTTCTTGTTCGAGATCGCGGGCGAAAGCGACCAGCTCCACCAGCTTCGAACGCGGCACCACGATGTCCTCGTTCAGCTTGGTCAGGCCGGTGTCGCGCAGGGAGAAGGAGAACTCACGGCGCAGCTTCCAGATCTTCTCGCAGGCCTCTTCGGTCATCGCCCGGTCGATGCGGGTCGCGCCAAGCGAGCCGATCAGCGCTTCCAACTCCTCGATCTCCGAGGTGACCGCATTCGGCCGGCCATCCACTTCGACGATCAGGTGCGCCTCACCTTCCGGCAGCAGGTCCGCGCCGAGGCGCTTCCGCGCGGCCGCCAGCGTGAAGCCATCGGTGATCTCCAGCGCGGACGGCAGGTGGCCAGCATTCAGGATCGCCTGCACCGCCGCGGCGGCGAGATCGAAGGCCGGAAAAACGGAAGCCAGCATCGCGCGCGCCGCCGGCTTCGGGATCAGCCGCAGGGTGATCTCCGTGACCACCCCGAGCATGCCCTCGGAACCGGTGAAAAGGCCACACAGGTCAAAACCGGTCTTGTTCTTATGGACGCGGCCGCCG
>JAQGPE010000551.1 GCA_028293225.1 Akkermansiaceae bacterium
GGGTTCCGGCAGTGGCTTGGCGCGTGGCGGAGTCTGCACAGGCCGCGCAGGAGGCGGGGTCTGCGGGTGCTCCGGCTCCAGCGTCACCTCTTCCACCTCGATCGCCCGCTTCGGTTTCACCAACACGGGATCTTTCCGCGGCGGATCTTCCATCACCGGTTTCGCCGCCGGAGCCGCCTCGCTCCCGGCGATCTTGGCCCGGGGCGGCGGCGGAAGCTCATCATGCACTGGAGACGGTGCGACCGCGATCTGCGCCGGCGGCGTGGTGCGGCGCAGCTTGATTTCCACCCGCCGGTTCATCGACTGCGCCTCGACGCCGCCCTCCCTCACCAGCGGCATGGTCTTGCCAAAGCCGCGGGTCAGAATCTTCTCCTCCGGCAAATGCAGGGTGCCGGTCAGATAGCGGCGGACCGAGTCGGCGCGGCGCAGGGAAAGGTCGAGATTGAAAGAATCGCCGCCGTAGAGGTCGGTGTAGCCCTCGATCCAGCAGTAAAGCGTGGGATTGTTGGAAATCAGCAGCGCCAGCTTCATCAGCCCGACGCGGGCGCTCTCGCGCAGATCCGCACTGTTGTAGTCGAACAGCAGATCCCCCGGCAGCATGGTCTTCTTGCCGACCAGCACGTTGGCGGGCAGGCCCAGCATGTCGTCCAGCGTCACCACGCCATCCAGCGTGCCCTTGTCGGACTTGCCGCCCGCGCCCTTTTTGATGATGTCCTCCGTGAACTTGTCGATCGAGTCGCCGCCGGGAAGCCCCTTGCCTGGATCGATGGTGATCTGGCCCTCCGCCGCGACCGAAAGCGGCGCTTCAGGCGTCCGCCCGATTTCCGGCAGGTCGGTGTTGAGGTTGATCCCCGCCACCGGATCGATCTTTACGCCCTGCGGCGCACCCGACTCCAGGGGCGCCTCCAGCGACATCGCGAACTGGGCGTCCTTGATCTGCGGTTTGATCTCCACCTCCGGCTCGGGCAGCTTCGAAAGCACGTCCACTTCATCGACCAGCGAGTTGATTTTCGGCGCCGCGGGCGGCGGGGTCTCTTTCACCTCGGTCCGGTATTCGTCCGGATTCACGTCGGCGTGATCCACCTTTACCTGCGCGGTGCGGATCTCAGGAGCCTCCTTCAAGCCCAGCGCGATCTGGATCCGGCCCAGCGCCAGGAAAGCCACGACATGGATGATGATCGCGGCCAGAAAGGCGACACCCGCCCACCATCCCAGATTGTCCGAGCTTGCGGTGCGCGGAGCAATCGTTTCGCGCGAACCGCGCCAGCCATAGGCATTTGCCACGGCCGGACTATACGCGTTGGCAATCGCATGACAATCACCTGCTTGCGCTACAGGCACTGCATGTGCTACAACTCACGTGCTATGCCCGCGAAGAAAGCTGCCAAAAAAGCGGCCACGGAGGCTGCCGACTCCTCCGAGCCCGCGAAAAAGGTCACCAAAAAAGCCGCCAAGAAGGCGGTAAAGAAGGTCGCCTCTGCGAAGAAAGCCCCGAAAAAGGCCGCGGCGGAGCCCCCGGCTGACGTCGCCGTCTCCGCTTACCTGAACTACCGCAGCCGTCTGGAAAGCGGCTACCACGGCGATCAGCTGGGCGACTGGCTGGCTGCCGAAAACGACACCTGAGCCTGACCCGCTTTGGCCTTTCCCCCGGCAGCACCGCCGCCAAGACTCGCGGCATGAAGTGCTCTTCCCTTGGCATCGGCCTCGCCGGTCTCGGAACCGTCGGCTCCGGTGTCGTGCTCGCCCTCGAACGCAATGCCGACCTGATCTCCGACCGCACCGGCGGCACGATCCGCCTGGAAGTCGCCAAGGTGCTGGTCCGCGACCCCGCCAAGACCCGGCCGGTTTCCCTGCCAGCGGAGAAGCTGGTCACCGACTGGCGCGAACTGGTGGCCGACCCGGCGGTCGACATCGTCGTCGAGCTGATCGGCGGCACCACCGATGCCTTCGAGATCGTCAGCGCCGCCCTGCAGGCTCGCAAGCCCGTGGTCACCGGCAACAAGGCCCTGCTCGCCGAGCGCGGCGTGGAGCTGTTCGCGCTGTCGAAGCAATACGACACGCCGATCCATTTCGAAGCCGCCGTCGCCGGGGGCATCCCGATCATCCGCACCGTCCAGGAATCGTTCATCGGCAACCGGATCCACTCCATGTGCGGGATCATCAACGGCACCTCCAACTACATCCTGGAGCGCATGACCACCGGCGGTCTGGAATTCTCCGCCGCCCTCGCCGAGGCCCAGGCCCTGGGCTACGCCGAGGCCGATCCGGCCCTGGATGTGAATGGCTGGGACGCCGCCCACAAGGCGATCCTCCTTGCCACTCTCGCCTACGGTTTCCCGATCGACACCGCCGCCGTTCACGTCGCCGGCATCGAGCAGGTCCGCCCGATCGACATCGAGTTCGCCACCCGCCTCGGCTACGTCGTGAAACTGCTGGCCGTCGTCCGCGAGCATCCGGACGGAGCGGTCGAGTTGCGCGTCCAGCCGTCCTTCGTGGCGAAATCCCACATCCTCGCCAGCGTCAACGGCGTGTTCAATGCAGTGGCCGTCCACGGCGATGCCGCTGGCGAATCGCTCTTCTACGGCCGCGGCGCCGGCCAGGACCCGACCGCCTCCTCGGTCGTCGCCGACCTGGTCGAGGCGGCCCGCTCGCTGCGCCACGCCACCGGCCACCGCGGCTTCCTGCCCTATCGCGAAAGCGGCACGCTGCTGCCGGTCGAGGACACCGAAACGGCCTGCTACGTCCGCTTTGACGTGACCGATCGCCCGGGCGTGATCGCCGAGGTCGCCCGCGCGCTGGCCGATGCCGGGATCGGCATTTCCGGCACCCACTCTCCGGTCAAGCCGGACCAGCCGGACGCCGCCTTCATCGACATGGTTTTCCTGCTCCACACCTGCCGCTTCGGCCTGCTCCAGGAGACGCTGAAAACCATCGAAGCGCTCGATTGCATCAACAGCACTCCGGTGGTGTTCCGCATCGAAAAGCTCTGATCCTCTCAAGCCGCCCGGCCCGCACACTCCCCACGGTACATCCCTCCCCATGTTCACCGCAGAGATCCTCCAGGACTGGAATCCGGCTCCGCTTCGCGCCGCGCTGACGGAAGCCGACTACACCCGCACCCAGATGGAAAAGGCCGGCATCTACCGGCCCGGCGAGCCCGCTGCCCGCGAGGAACTGGCCAACCGTCTGCTGCCGGAGGACTCGCCGCTGCTGACGGCGTGCCGCCTCTTTGACCATGGCGTGCCGGTGACCCGTCAGGCCGCGCAGGAACTCTTCGGCCCGGCCTTCGACGGCCTGCTGACAATCGGCCTGCTGGAAGCCGG
>JAQGPE010000613.1 GCA_028293225.1 Akkermansiaceae bacterium
TGTGTTCCGGACTCCGGATGAGAAGAATCCCGGGGCTTCACCGGTGTATGTCTATGCCCGGCAGGCGGAGCCCGACGTCGACAAGGCGAAGAAGGAATTTCATTTCCATCTCTACGACGCGGTGGTCATGACCACCGGCAAGGACGGCCAGCCCAGCCCGGTGGTCTCCGACGAAATCGTGCCGATGGTGCTGCCCTACGAGGTGAACGAGGAGAAGGCGAAGAAGACCCGGACGATGACCAACCAGCAGATCCGCGACTACGTGGTCAGCGAGGATTTCGACGACCTGCAGATGAAGGAGGCGATCAAGAAGGAGGTCCGGCTGCGCTACCTGGGAGAGATCCCGCGGCGATTCTCCAATTCCTTTGCCTGCCTGGCCTTTGCCTGCATTGGCGTGCCGCTGGGAATCGGAGCGCGGCGGCGGGACACCTCGACCGGACTGATGCTGAGCCTGCTGATCGGGACGGCGTATTTCGCGATGTCGGGGATGGAGGGTCACAGCATGACCAGCATGGTGGCGCTGGCCTGGGCGCCGAACGTGGTGTGCGCGGTGCTGGGGATTTATCTGTTCCGGCGGGCGCGGCGGCGCTGATCGGGGCGAAGGCCAGGCGGTCCGGCCGGCGGGCATGCAAGAGTCCCACTGGACATGCGGGTGCATGGTGCTCAACTTGCGGTCTGCATGCGTGTTTCAGATCGCTACATCGGCCGACAGATCCTGAAAGCCACCGCCTTTGCGATCATTTTCCTGAGCGTGATCCTGATCCTGGGGACGGTGCTCCAGCAGATCCGGATGCTGCTGGTGGACTTCGGCGCGCCGCTGTCGGTGATCGGCGATCTGATTCTGGGCGCCCTGCCCTTCTCGCTGATCTACACGATCCCCTGGGCGTTTCTTTCGGCGGTGCTGCTGGTTTACGGGCGGATGTCGCGGGATCAGGAGCTGACCGGCTTCCGGGTGGCGGGGATCAGCCTGAAGAGACTTTCGCTGCCGGTGTTCGTGATCGCGACCGTGCTGTCGGCGCTGTGCATGTGGCTGAACACCCAGCTGAGCCCGCAGGCGGCGGCGAACGTGGACAAGATCAAGATGAAGGTCTTCCTGAGCGATCCGCGCAGCATCCTGAGTGCGGCGGTGGAGCAGGACGGCCTGGAGCGGCTGGAAAGCAGCATGCGCGGGACCAAGGCTTTCATCGCCAGTTCGGATGGCCAGCTGATGGACGGTCTGCATATTTTCCGGACCCCTTCCAAGGACAATCCGGGCGACCGGCCGGTCTATGTGTATGCGAAGAAGGCCCGGCTGGAGTCGGACAGCACGCGCAATGAACTGCGGTTCCGGCTTTACGACGCGATCTTCGCCACCACCGACGAGAACGATCAGCCGCAGGTGGTGCAGAGTGGCGAGGCGGTGCCGGTGGTGCTGCCGTACGAAATCAGTTCGGACGGGCGCAAGAAGCCCAAGTCGATGTCGAATGACGAGATCCGGGCCTATCTGGCGAGCACCGAATTTCACACCAAGGTCCCGGAGCGGCTGCAGGCCAAGACGATGCTGAGGTCGCTGGGCGAGATTCAGCGGCGCTATTCGTCATCGTTTGCCTGCCTGGCGTTCGCGATGGTCGGGATTCCGCTGGGGATCAAGGCACGGAGGAAGGATACCTCCACCGGGCTGATTCTGAGCCTTTTGATCGGGACGGCTTACTTTGCGGCATTCTCCTTTGATGGGGCGACGATGAAATCGGTGTATCTGGTGGCTTGGGCTCCCAATGCGGTGTGTCTGGTGCTGGGGCTGTTTCTTTTCTGGCGGGCGCGGTTCCGGTGAAAGGGAGGCAGGCCGGCAGGAAGAGCGAACGCGACGGAATGCAGGGAGGAAGAAGCTTAGGGGCGCGTCCGTCGTGCGTGCTTTCGCACGGTGATTGACCAGGGGTTTCACCCCTGGCTGCCACATTTCGCCCCTTTGGGGCTCTATGAACCAGAATGCTGCGTTTTGCCTGGGGCTCTTGAGCGACGGGGCCGGATCGCCAGCCCCCCTGACGCCGTGGCGGCTTACTTGGGCAGGGCGGCGACGAGCTTTTCGAGGCCTTCCAGCATGCGGGCGCGGGTGCAGCCGAAGTTGAAGCGGATCCAGCCGGGCCAGCCGAAGAAAGCGCCGTCGGAGACGAAGAGGCCGGCCTCCTTTTCGAAGTATTGGGCCGGATTTTCCACGCCGATGCCGCGGGCGTCGATCCAGGCAAGATAGGTGGCCGCGCCGGGAACCACGGTGAGCTGCGGGGCCTTTTCCGCGAGGAAGGAGTCGAGCAGGGCGCGGTTCTCCTTGAGGTAGGCGATGAGCTGCAGACGCCAGGGTTCGCCGTGCTGATAGGCTGCCTCGGCGGCGTAGTACGAGAGCGCATTGATCTCCGAAAGCGTGTGACCGCGCTGGGCGGTGAACTTGCGGCGGATGGTGTCGTCCGGGATGACCGAGAAGGCATAGCCGAGGCCGGCGATGTTCCAGGTCTTGCTGGGGGAAAGCAGCGTGATGGTGATCTTACGCAGTTCCTCAGGCAGCTGGAGAGCCGAGAAATGAGGGGTCTTTTCCGGGTCCAGGACGAGGTCGCAGTGGATCTCGTCGGAGACCAGGATGAGATTGTGAGTCTGGCAGAACTTCGCGAGGCGGGTCACTTCCTCTTCCGTGAAGACACGGCCGAGCGGATTCTGCGGGTTGCAGAGAATGAAGATCTTCGTTTCCGGAGTGACGGCCTTCTCCATGGCGTCCCAGTCGAAGGTGTAGAGGCCATCGACGATCACGTGGTCGACAGTGATGAGGCCGGCGACGCCGTCGTGGTGGACGTTGATGAACGGCGGGTAGACGGGGGTGCAAGTCATCAGCGACTCCCCTGCCCCGCAGAAGGCGCGGCCAGCGAGGGACAGGGCCGGCACCAGGCCGCCGAGGTGGGTGATGTGCTCGCGCGGGACCTTCACGCCGCGCTGGGTGTCGAGGTAGTAGTCGACGGCCTCGTTCAGAGCGGCGTGCGCCTGGGCGTAGCCGAAGACGCCGTGGTCGATGCGGCGGTGGAGGTTTTCGAGGATCTCGGGGGCCGAGGCAAAGTCCATGTCGGCGACCCAGAAGGGATCGAGCTCAGGGCGGCGGTCGAACTTGATGCTGCCGGAACCCTTGCGGGTGATCGGGACGTCGAAATCGTAGGTCACGCGGGGTTTTTAGAACGGCTTTTTGCAGAGGCAAGCCCCTGCGACGAAAAAGGCGGCCCGGTGAGGAGCCGCCTTTTTGCAAAGATCGGGTGAAACCGGCCTTACTGGCAGTCTTCGCCACCGCCGTCATCCTCGGATGGAGGAATGGCGACCGGCGGCGTCACCGCCTGGACCGGGCGGCGGGCAGGAGCGCCACCGCCCTGAGGCGGCATGCCCGGGATGCCCTGCAGTCCTTGGAGACCCTGGAGCCCCTGAGGGCCGCGGCCGGCCTGACCGGCGGGCGGAGTGGGCTTCTTGATCAGTTCCGAGCGGTTCTTCACCACGGCTTCCACGGTCCAGGAGGAAACCTTGAAGGTGCGGCCGGCGAGGCTCTTCTGATCGGCGAGACGCTTCTCAAGGACGGACTTGCGGTCGGTGAAAGCGGCATCCTTGGCCTTGGCATCGGCTTCCGATTCCTTATCGCCCTTCTTGCGCTCGGCGGGGATGGTTCCGGTGACGTCGACGGTCACCAGGTAACCACCCTCCGGAGGCTGGCCGTTTTCATCCGGCTTGGTCTCGGTGGTGGTGCCCTGGGCGATGGTCAGCTTGTAGTTGAAGCCTTCCGTGGTCGTGATCTCCACGGTGCGCTTGGTCGCAGGGTCCTCGCTTTCGGCGACCTTGTCCGGAAGGACGATGTCGGTGAAGGTGGAGGACGAGAACAGGGTCTTCAACGCACCCGTGACGGCGGGGTCGAGCGGGTCGGTGGTCTGCTTGTCGACCAGGGTGAACTCCGCATCCTCATCCGGGCGGGTCAGGGTCCAGTCGTTCTCCGGCTTGCCCGGCTTGCTGACGGCGATGTCCTTGATCTTCTCGATGGTCAGGAACTGCTGATCCAGCCAGGCCGACGGAGTGGCGCTGAGGGTCGGGAAGAGTTCCGCAACCTTATAGACACCGGTCTGGTCGGCGTTGTTCCTGACGAAGCGGCCGACGGTGCCGCCCTGCTCCGAGGACTCGGAGCTGCCGAGTTTCTTGCCGAAGGTGGCGCTGGCGATCTGGGTGCCGGCGTCGTTGGAAAAGACCACCTCGGTGCCCTGCTCATCCGGCTTGTCGGAGTTCACCTCCATGCCGAAGCGCGGGGCAAAGCTGGGCTCGGACTCGACGCCTTCCACCA
>JAQGPE010000614.1 GCA_028293225.1 Akkermansiaceae bacterium
CGCGCCCGCTTCACACCGGATGAGGTGATCAAGCTCACCCTCGATTTCTACCGGCGCAATTACATCGAGGGCCTCTTCCTCAGCTCCGGCATCATCCGCAATGCCGACTACACCATGGAACAGGTCATTTCCGTCGCCCGCTCCCTGCGGGAGGAGCATGACTTCCGCGGCTACATCCATCTCAAGACCATCCCGGAAGCCTCCGGCGAACTCATCGAGCAGGCTGCCCGCTACGCCGACCGCATCAGCATCAATCTGGAACTGCCGACCCAGTGCAGCCTCGACAAGCTGGCGCCGGAGAAAAACCTCGGACGCACCAAGCAGGCCATGGGCCGCATCCGGGTGAAGCTGGAGGACGCAGCCGACCGCAGGAGAACCGGTGACAAGACTCTGCGCCACGCCACCGGTCAAAGTACGCAGGTTATCGTAGGCGCGGACGAATCCACCGATGCCGATTTCCTGGCCCGCGCCGGAGAGCTCTACGGCTCCTACAAGTTGAAGCGCGTCTAATACTCCGCCTTCAGCCCCATCCCGGAGCCGTCGAAAATACTGCCCCTCGTCGCTCCGCCGGTGGTCAGGGAACACCGCCTTTATCAGGCCGACTGGTTGATGCGTCACTACGGTTTCGACGTCGGTGAAATCCTGCCAAGCGACGCGCCCAACCTCGATCTCCGCATCGATCCGAAGCTCGCCTGGGCCCTGCGCAACCGCCAGGAGTTCCCGATGAATGTCCAGACCGCTCCGCGCGCTCGCCTAGTCCGCGTGCCGGGTCTCGGCGTGCGCAATGTCGACCGCCTGCTGCAAATCCGCCGCCACACTTTTGTCCGCCTCGCAGATCTGACCCGTCTGCGCGTCTCGCTGAAGAAGGTCATGCCCTTTCTGATCACCGCCGACCATTTCCCCGCGAGCGGCCTGCTCGATGGCGATCGCCTGCTGGCCAGGCTCGCGCCACGACCGCAGCAGATGGAACTCTTCGCGTTATGATCCAGGTCGATCCCGGTTACAACTTCGCCGACTGGCGCGAAAGCGCGCGAGGCCTGTTAGAGGCTGACCTGTCCCCGGACCAGGTGCTGTGGGAGAAGGCGGGGCAGGGGAGCCTGTTCGCGGAAGCAGCCCCTCTGCCTGCTCCGAAAAGCGCCATCACCTTCCAGGTCCCGCCGGCCTTCGTCGATCTTGCCCGTGCCGCCATCTGCCACGCGGATCTCCAACGCTGGGCGCTGCTCTACCGCATCCTCTGGCGCCTGGTGAAATGCAGCGAAAAGCACCTGCTGGAAATTGTCAGCGATCCGGACGTCGTCCGCGCCCGCACCATGGCGAAGAATGTCCGCCGTGAGATCCATAAGATGCACGCCTTCGTCCGCTTCCGGAAAATCGGCGAGGCCGAAACCGGCCGCGAGCGCTATGTTGCCTGGTTCGAGCCGGAGCACGAAGTCATCGCCGGAGCAGCACCTTTTTTCCGCGACCGTTTCGCCAACATGGACTGGTCGATCTTTTCGCCAAAGGGCTGCGTCCACTGGATCGGCGGCGAAATGAGATTCACCCCCGGCGTTGCGAAGAACCCCTGCGACAGCCCTGACGAGTTGGAGGAAATCTGGCGCACCTACTACCGCAACATCTTCAACCCCACCCGCCTGAAGGAGAAGATGATGAAGTTGGAGATGCCCCGGCGTTACTGGAAAAATCTGCCCGAAGCGACGCTGATTCCTGAACTCATCCAGGCGAGCCGAACCCGCACGCAGGACATGCTGGAAGAACCCGGTCGCGACCTGCGCCCCGTGCCGAACAATCGCTACCTCCGCGGCTTGCAGGAGATGTCCGTACCCTACGGCGACGGCATCGCTCCCGTGGAAAAGACTCCGCTCGCCGAGCTTACCCGCATGGTCGATGCCTGCCGCGCCTGCCCGCTGTGGGAACGCGCCACCTGTGCTGTCTTTGGCAAGGGCCCGGAGAATGCCCGCCTGATGATCGTCGGGGAACAGCCGGGGGATCGCGAGGACCTGTTAGGCCAGCCCTTTGTCGGCCCTGCCGGGCAACTCCTCGACCGCGCGCTGGCCGAAGCCGGAGTCGATCGTTCGACGGCGTATGTCACCAATGCTGTGAAGCATTTCAAATGGGAGGCGCGCGGCAAACTTCGTCTTCATAAAAACCCGGATCGTATCGAGGTCGAAGCTTGCAAGCCATGGCTGCTCGCGGAGCTCAATAGTATCGCTCCGGCGGTGCTGATTCTCCTGGGGGGCACCGCCGCGGCGTCGCTTCTGGGACCGAAAGTAAAGGTGACCCGTGACCGGGGCTTGATCGATGCGCCGCATCTCGCGGCGAAAGTGATTGTGACGGTTCATCCATCGTTCCTGCTGCGGATTCCGGATGAAGAGAGGAAGCGCGAGGAATACCTCCGCTTCGTGAACGACTTACGTCTGGCGCTCGGCTGAAGGCGGGTGACGGGCTGCGGAGGCCTGCTGGCGATTGGCATTAGCCCGCTATCGAATGGCGTCCCGATAAGGGAGGTGCGGCGCGGGGACTGCTGGAATGAGGCCGAAAAGGAACGTTTCCTTATCACTCCGATCAGACTACCGATGAATATTCTCAGATCCATCCCCCTGCCATTGAGCGCGGTTGCCGCCCTGCTCACGGTCAGCCCAGCTTCCGCCGTCGTTCTGTTTACCGACAATTACACGGTCACGGCGAACATGAACGACACCAACTTCGACTTGGCCAACCCAGGTCGCCAGGGCGGCACGCTCGCCACTCCAACCCTCAGCTACTCCGACCTCGCCCCAGGTGGCTATGAACAGGTCGGCAACACCTCGACCTTCGCCGGCAATCCCAACGCCCTGCTTCTCGACAACGGCGGCACCACCTACATCAATTACAATTTCGCTTCGATCCCCACGGCGATCTCGATCAGCTTCGACCGCATTATCGCCAGCGGCAATCCGGATCTTTCCGACTGGGTGAGCCTCCAGGTGAACAGCGCCGCGGGCGCTGGTCCGGGTGTCACGGGCGCCGATTTCGGCATCCTCTTCCGCGGCAATGGCGGGATTCAGGTCTTCGATGGCGGCAGCGACATCACCGGCAGCGGCACCGCGGGGCCCGGCGCACGCTGGTATGCCGACGACGGCATCAACAACGTCACCAACCAGCTCC
>JAQGPE010000667.1 GCA_028293225.1 Akkermansiaceae bacterium
CTTATTCCGCGCCGTTCCTTGGGCAGCTCCGACGAAGCCTGAGCCTCCCCCAGCCCCGCCAGCACCATCGTCACCAGTGCCGCGATCATCTCCCGGAGCTGATCTGCACTCGCCGCCGCCTGCTTGAACCCCACCGGTGCCGTCGTAAGGATATGCGCTATCCGGGCAGCAGGCAGCTTGACCCCGCTCTGGGCCTTCACCGCCGGACCCAACAGCTCCACCAGCACCGTCTCAAACTCCGCGAACGCCCCCTGCACCACCTCCGCGGCAAACGCATAGCCGCTCTCCAGCAGATCCCTGGCATCCGGCGACGCCAGGATCATTTCAAAAGGCTGCACGCACCAGATCTCCAAGGCGAACAGCAGCTTCTCCATCAGCGTGCCGCGACTCCCCAGTCCGGCCCTGATTTCAACGACCTTCCCCGCAAAAACCTGGGCCAGCCCCGCGCTGAAGATCTCCTCCTTCGAAGGGAAAATAAGGTAGAGCGCCGGACGCGAAATCCCGGCCGACTCCGCGATGTCACCCATCGTGGTGCGCTTGTAGCCATACCTCATGAAGACCGGCAGCGCCGCCGCCAGGACTCTCTCCGCTTTCTCGTCCGACACGGATTACCTTTTGACATTTTTTGATAAAATGTCAATTTTCTGACATCCGAACGTTTTTTGTCATATCGACAAAAAGCACCGGCCCGCCATTCGACCAGCCATGAAACTGACTCACGACACCATCCTCATCACCGGCGGCACCAGTGGCATCGGCCTCGAGCTGGCCGGCCGCCTGCTGACCCGCGGCAATACCGTCATCGTCACCGGCCGCGATCCGGTCAAGCTCGCCGCCACCCGGGAAAAGCTGCCCGGCCTGCACGCGATCCAGAGCGACGTCAGCGACCCCGAAGCCATCGCCGCCCTCTACCAGAAGGTCACCGCGGAATTCCCGGCGCTGAACGTCCTGATCAACAACGCCGGCATCATGCGCAAGATCGACCTCCAGGACGGCTCGACCGGCCTGCGGGACATCACCCGCGAACTCGAAACCAATCTCTCCGGCCCGGTCCGCATGGTCCAGCAGTTCCTCCCCCACCTCCGGCGTCAGAAGGAAGCCGCCATCGTCAACGTCACCTCCGGCCTGGCCTTCGTCCCCTTCCCGCTCTCCCCGATCTACTCCGCCACCAAGGCCGGCCTGCGCGCCTACACCCGCTCCCTGCGGTTCCAGTTGAAGAACTCCACGGTGAAGGTCTTCGAACTCGCTCCTCCCGGCACGGAAACTCCGCTGTTCCGCAATGATTTCGAGGAGGTGAAGGACATGAAAGCCATGGACGTGAGGGAACTCGGCCGCCTCGCCCTCCTCGGCCTCACCAAAGACCGCCTGGAGATCCGCCCCGGCCTGAGTAATGTCCTCAAAATCATGAGCCGCCTCGCCCCGGAGCTGATTTTCAAGCAACTCGGCAAACTCGCGGACCCCATGATTTCGCAGCACCGCTGACTTTAGGCCTCATCACCAGCACCGCTCGATGGAGGAAGGTCGCTAATTCCCTGATTCGTCCCTGACGAAGGCTCCCTGGTGCTCGGGATGACCATCATCCGGTCCCATCACCAGTATGCGGCCACCTTCCTTGATCTTCACCGGCATCGCGGGCGCGCCATTGTCCAGCAGCAGTGACAGACTGTCCGCACCGGATCCCGGCAGCATGCGACCGGTCAGCTTGACCTGAATGTCGAGGGTCACCTTCCCGTCGGCAGCGATCTCCAGGCTAGCCTTCTCCGCCAGCGCCCGCTCCTGCTCACCCAGGTTTGGCGGCACTTGAGCGCGCCATTTTCCGGCTGGACCGGCATACTTCTGGCCCGCATTTCTGGCTTCCATGATCCGCCGCTGTTGATCATCCATGCTGACCAGGGTTCCGGGCTCCAAGCCGCTCTTGGTACTAGCTGCCAGACCTCCACTGACAACAGCCAGATCGAATTCGGAGAAAATCGGCTCCTTCCGATAACCCGGCACAGGAGTGACCGCGACATAGTGAACACTGGTGGAAGCGGTCTTCCCAGTCCACAAAATCGGCTCACCCCAATCCTGGCCGACGTTCTTCAAAAACATGAGCCCCGTGCCGTCATCCTGGAGATCGAACGTCAGGCCTACCGTGGCAAATGACCAGCGCCCCAGTGGAACCGCCGGATCAGGGGTCCACGCTTTGCGTGCCTCGGCGATCACAGGTGTATCTTTTCCACCCAAGCCGAGAGCATCCAAGACTCCGATTTTCATCGTTCGCCGGGCGAACTCGTCGGTCTTCAAAGACTCATTCTCTCCGCCCGTCAGATCACCATCATGGGACGCGCCCGCTTTCACCAGCATTGCCACCGCATCCGCGTGGTTCTGCAAGACAGCAGTTGCCAGGTCCTCAGCCCTGGGCTTGATCCCGGCATCCAGAAATCGCGACAGCATGGCTTCATTGCCAGTCTCAGCCGCGCGGCCCAGGCAGCTCGGCCCGAGCGTGGTCTTGAAATCCGGATAGTGGTCTTTGATATAACCGAGATCCGTGATCGCCCGCTCAAACACCCTCGGCTCCAGCCAGACGCCGTAGTCGATCATGGCGTGAAACGTCTCTGCCCCGGCGTCCCGCGCATCGAGGACCAGATTGCTGATTGGATGCGCGACACCCGCAGGATCGGTCGAGAGGTGAAACCTTGCTGAAACCAGCCGGTCTTCCGGTTGCAGCAGCCCTTTTACCTTGGCCGCATCATTCGCTTTGACCGCTGCCTGCAGCGCATCGCCCCGCTGCTGCGGTTCCGCCGCTCCTGCCAGCAGCGGGGTAAACAGCGGGAAGATGCAACTGGCCGGGATCAAGAGACGTTTCATTCTGTGAGGCTCCGAGACGCCCCGGGGAACGCCAAGAATAATATGCCGGGGAAGAGTCCGCCCTCTCTCTTGCGAAAAAGGTGAAGCCGCTCTGCGATAAAGCGCGGTGGCTAAAAACGTCACGTTCCGGACTTTGCGAAACGCGGCGAATTCCCATACTCCGCCCGCGACCGCGCCCCTTTCTTCCATGACGCCACCCACACTTCTCGTTCTCGCCGCCGGCATGGGCTCCCGCTACGGGGGCCTCAAGCAGATGGACCCCATGGGCCCCAGCGGGGAAACCGTGCTGGACTACTCCGTCTTCGACGCCATCCGCGCCGGCTTCGGCAAGGTCGTGTTCATCATCCGCGAGGATTTCGCCGCAGCCTTCCAGGCCACCGTCGGCGCCCGCTTCGCCGGCCTGATCGAAGTCGGCTACGCGTTCCAGAAGCTCGATGACCTCCCGGAAGGCTTCACCATCCCGGAAGGCCGCGTGAAACCCTGGGGCACCGCCCACGCCGTCCGCGCCGCCCGCAACGCCGTCACCGGCCCCTTCGCCGTCATCAATGCCGATGACTTCTACGGCGCCGATGCCTATCTCTCGATCGCTCAGTGGTTCGCCGACAGCGCCGCCACCGCCGATGCCAAGGACCACTACTGCATGGTCGGCTACCCGCTGCGCAACACCCTCTCCGGCCACGGCGGCGTCAACCGCGGCATCTGCCAGACCGACGACGGCGGACTCCTGACCGACGTCGCGGAAGTGATCGAAATCCAGCGCGATGCCGACGGCGTTGCCCGCGGCACCGCCCTCAATGGCGAGCGCGTCGAACTCTCCGACGCGGCTCCGGTCTCGATGAACTTCTGGGGCTTCACCACCGCCTTCTTCAAGGACCTCGAGGACCACTTCACCGCCTTCCTCCAGGAAAAGGGCGGCGAGCTGAAGTCCGAGTGCTACATCCCCACCGTGGTCGATGACTTTATCCGCCGCGGCACCGCCGACTGCCGGGTGCTCGAGACCAGCTCCTCTTGGTTCGGCGTCACCTACCCGGATGACAAGCCCCACGTCGTCGAGTGCATCGCCGCCCTGGTCGACGCCGGCGCCTACCCCAGCCCGCTGGCCTGAAAAGAACGCGCCTTTCTTCGAAAGCGGCCCTTCCCTCCGGACCGGCCGCTTTTTTCATTCCTACCCACG
>JAQGPE010000668.1 GCA_028293225.1 Akkermansiaceae bacterium
GGAAATCAATGTGCCTGAAGTGATGCTGCTGGCGGACGCCGCGGTCGGCTCCATCGATCCAGCGCTCGATCCCTCCGCGCCCGGCCGCCATGGCGTGGTGGCCGCGGTGGTCGATCCTTACCTCAACGGCGTCCACGTTTCCCTGCTCGACCCGGGCGAACTTTCCGATGCCGAAGAGGCGCTCGCCGAACGCTGCCTGGCGGGAGGGCCTGCCGCGATGGCCAAGCCGGAAATGACCGAGCTGATGTACAGCGCGCAGGCGATGCTGTTCATGCACCGCGGGGTCTGGCTGCGGCCTGCCGATACCATCCACTCGGTCTGGACCACCGCCGTGGAGAGCTACCGCCACCGGCTGGACGGAACCGAAATGGTCTGAGGCTGCTCGATAACTCCGGTCGTGATTGTTACCCGTTTCGCTCCCAGTCCGACCGGCCGGTTGCATCTCGGCCACGTTCACGCGGCGAAGGTAGCCCGCGATCTCGCGCGCTCGGAAAACGGGCGGTTCCTCCTGCGCTTCGAGGACATCGATCACACCCGCAGCCGCCCGGAATACCGGACCGGGATCGAAGAGGATCTCCACTGGCTGGGCCTGGACTGGGACGGAGTTCCCATTGACCAGTCGCAGCGCACCACCGCCTACGCGGAGGCTCTGGAGCAACTCCAGTCCGGCGGCCTGGCCTATCCATGCTTCTGTACCCGCCGCGAGATCGAGACTGAGATCGGCCGCATGCTGCATGCCCCGCATGGTCCGGAAGGCGCGCTCTATCCGGGAACCTGCCGCTCCCTCAGCCCGCAGCGGCGGAAGGAATTATTGGCTTCCGGCATCGCCCCCGCCTGGCGCCTGGACTCGGCCAGGGCCGCCGCCATCTGTGGAGATCTCACCTTTCAGGATCTGCGCTTCGGCCGCATCCCCGTCACCCCGCAACTCCTCGGCGACGTCGTTCTCGCCCGCAAGGACATCGGCACCTCCTACCACCTTGCCGTCGTCGTCGATGACGCCTGGCAGGAAATCACCCACGTGACCCGCGGAGAGGACCTGCTGCCATCGACCCACGTCCATCGCCTGCTTCAGACCCTTCTCGGTCTGCCCGCGCCGCAGTACCTCCACCACACCCTGATCACCGATGAAAAGGGCGTCCGGCTCGCCAAACGGCACGATTCCCTCTCCATCGCAACATTGCGGGAACAAAAGCACACCCCGGCGGAGATACTCTCTATGCTGCCCGCATCCGGAGACTGATCCTCCATCGGACTCCGTCTCCCGCCTGCCACGCCCATGCTCGATGCCTTCAATCCCTACACCATCCTTGCGGGGATCCTCTTCTCGCTGATCGGTTGGGGCGCTTTCCGCTACGGCCGCCAGATGGAACTGTGGAAACCGAAGCTCATCGGCCTGTTCCTCATGGGCTATCCCTACTTCGTCTGGAATCAGTACGCCGTCTGGATCGTTGGCGTCGCTCTGGTTGTGCTGCTGTGGTTCCAGCACGACGATTAAGCACGCATTTCCTACTGGCGTCGCGGGCTGCCCCGCCGGAAGATGGCGCGCATGTCTGACATCCGCATCACACTCCACACCGCCAAGGGTGATATCAACGCGACCTTTTTCGCCGACAAGGCGCCCCTGACCGTCGCCAACTTCCTGAACCTCGCCAAGCGGGGTTACTACGACGGCGTCGCCTTCCATCGCGTCGTCGACAAGTTCATGGTCCAGGGCGGCGACCCGACCGCCACCGGCCGCGGCGGCCCAGGCTACAAGTTCGCGGATGAGTTCCACCCCTCCCTGCGCCACGATCAGGCTGGCACCTTCTCCATGGCCAATGCCGGTCCGGGCACCAACGGCTCCCAGTTCTTCATCACCACCGTCCCCACCAACTTCCTCGACAACCGCCACTCCGTCTTCGGCATCGTGACGGAAGGTCTTGAAGTCGTGAAGTCCCTCACCGGCAAGAACAACACCGGCGAACAGGGCTGCAAATACGACGGCAAGGGCGACGCCATCCAGTCCATCACCATCCACGATGACACCACGGCTCTCTTTGAATCCCAGGCCGACCATATCCAACATTGGAACTCTATCTTGGATAAACGCTGATCCGCAGCTTCGTTAGGGTTGCCTGACTATCCTTCGCCCTTTTTGAAATTCCATCGCGGAATTTTAAAAAGGGCATTTTATTGCCCTTTATTCCATTTTTAAGGGCAAAAGATGCCGCGCATAATGACGGCAGTCCCCGGCGCTGAAACACGCGATCACGTAGTTATCACATGACTTCTTGATTCATTGACCAAAGACGGCCCTTATTCGCCCCAAGCGGTTCCCCGACCGCCCGGCGATTCCCCGATCGTCTGCTGTTCATCCCCCTATCCCCCCCGAAATGAAAATCCCCCTGCCCCCCGGCGGAGGACGTTCGATGTTCCGTGTGCTGGTCGCATGCCTCGGATTTGTCGTGTCCGCCTCTGCTGTTGAAGATGTCCCGCGTGGAAGCTTGGCCGTCGATCGTGACATGATCCAGGTCGCCACCAAGTCCCAGCTCACCTGGAACATCAGCTACCCTTCCCCTGTCACTTCCGTCGTGAAGGTGCTGCCACCTAACATCATCTGCCCGACCACGGACCTGAGAATGAAGGTCAAGGTGCTGGGCGCCTCCTTCCAGGCCACCATCACCCAATTCCTCCCGGTGCAGGTCAAATGGAGCAAGAACAGCTCCACCTGGACCGATATCTTCTACGGCCTGCAGACCACCATCCTGCCCTCGACTGTGGTCCTCGATACCTTGGTCAAAAAGGACGACAAGATCAACTTCGGTGGCCGCGGCTACCGCGACAATGCCTGGCTGCCGCTCTACACCACGGCCATGAACACGCCGAACCTGGTCATGCTCGCCAACGGCGACCGCGTCCCGACCACCACTCCGGCCTTCCAGCAGGGCTCGATCGAATCGTTCCTGAAACCCTATCTGAATGCCAAGACCGGCCTCGTCAGCATCGGCGACCGCGACCTCATCATCCTGATGGAACTCGGCCAGACCAATCCCACCAACTCCGGCTTCGACCTTCAGGACCTCGTCCTTAAAGTCACCTTCGAAGATCCCTGAGCCCCACCGACCGCCCCGCCATGATCTCCTC
>JAQGPE010000676.1 GCA_028293225.1 Akkermansiaceae bacterium
GCGCCGTCACCGTCTACGGCAAGATCAACAATTTCGGCTACCTGGTCAGCGCCATCTCGAACGACGTCGACCGCGAGTTCGGCGAGTTCAAGGGCGGCGCCAGCTACCTCGGCGAGGTCAGCTACGACTTCAAGGATTGCCTCGGCGCTGACAAGGCCGTCTGGGTGCTCGACTACATGCACGTCGAAAGCAACTCCCGCAGCGATGTCTTCACCACCGTCGCCAACGCCGCCGCCACCTATGTCGATTTCAAGAAGGGCCCTTACGGAGTCGTCGGCCAGGTCGGTTATGCCGATGGCTCGGACACCCATGGCGACTTCTACCAGGTCATGGTCATGCCGACCTACGACATCACCAAGAAGCTCCAGGCCGTCTTCCGCTACCAGTATGGTCACGGTGACGAATCGAACTCCATCGCCACCATCAACCGCCAGGACTCCACCGTCGGCAAGTTCACCGGTGACGAATACAACGCCGCCTACCTCGGCCTGAACTACTTCATCTACGGCAACAAGGCCCGCCTCATGGCCGGCACGGAGTACTTCGACCTCTCCGGCGGCACCGGCGCCAAGGCCGACAATAGCGGCTGGACCACCATGGTCGGTTTCCGCATCTTCTGGTAACCATGCTCCACCACCTCTCTTTCGCCGTCTCCGATCTCGACCGCTCGGCCGCCTTCTACGACGCTGCGCTTGCCCCGCTCGGCTACGTCAGGGTCTGGGACGACTCGGAAGCCGTCGGCTACGGCAACCCGGGGGGAGGGGACAAGTTCGCCATCAAGGCCCGTCCGGGCAACCTGGCCGTGCCTGGCGAGGGCTTCCATATCGCCTTTGCTGCGCCCTCCCGCGAAGCCGCCGACCGCTTCTTCGCCGCCGCACTCCATCACGGCGGTCAGGACAACGGCGGCTCCGGACTCTGCCCGGAATACGACGACCATTACTACGCCGCCTTCGTCATCGACCCCGATGGCTATCGCATCGAGGCGGTCATCAATCAACCGGTCTGACCGGATCAGGAAACGCCTTTCCCACAGCCCAGTCCGGGCTGCGGGAGAGGCTTTGTTTATATCCTCGATAGTCACCCGGAAAATCCTCAGCGCCGGCGGCGGAGCAGTCCTGCCCCCGCCCCGAGCCCCAGCAGCGCCAGTGACGACACCTCCGGCACCGTCGTGGCGCTCACCACCAGGTTGTCGACGTGGATGTCTCCATTGTTCCCGTTGGCGATCCGGACCTGGTCGAAGGCCTGGCCGGAAAGGCCGGTGCCGGACAGATTGACGCCGGACAGCGTGGTGAAGGTCCACGCGCCGGTGTCATACGCGTAAGTGAAGGTCGCGCTCGTGACCGCGGTCGTGTCCGTGCTCAGGTGGTTCCCGCTGACAGCCGGCTGATCGACGCCCCAGGCATTGCCGCCGCCGGTGTCGCCGGTGAAGAGCTGCTCCGACCCGGCGACATACAGGCTCACACCCGCATAGCCGCCGCTGAAGAAGTTGTTACTGGCCAGTGGCAGGGTATCGTAGCTCAGCGTCAGGGTCTGCCCTGCCGTCAGCGGAGTGCTGAAAAGCGCGAATGCCGCCCGGCCGGCGCCGGTCGAGTCGAAGGAGCCGCCGGTGACATTCGGCGCGCTGCCGGTCCAGGCTGATCCGACATCCGGAGCCTTGCCGATGATCGCGGTGCCATCCGGCTCGCTGAAGTCGTCCGAGAAGATCACCGCGGCCTGCGTGGCAGGAGCAATGAGTGCCGCGAGCGCCAGCAGCGGAAGTAAGGAGGGGATTATTTTTTTCATGGGGTTCTTGGATTCGGCCCTGGGAATCCGGGCCTAACCACCAATGCGCAATCCATCCCCGGTTCCCGCCAGAAAACCTCGCGACCTGTTGATGCCCAAATCATGCGCATCGATCTCTATCGCTCTTGCGCATCCCGTCATGGCTCTTCCTTCCCCGATCCGGAAGGTTCCCGCCCCATGCGCCAAATCCCACCCGCTCACAGTCCGATCCGATATCTGATCTCTTCAAAAACCCGCACCTCATTCCGGTCGATCTTCTCCGCTCCATCCGCCTTCCAACCCCGCCGCTCGTAGAAAGCGATCGATGCGGCATTCGATTTCAACACCCACAAGGTCGCGTCGAGAAACCCCTGTTCCCGCAGGAAATCCAGCGCGGTATTCATGAGCGCCGCCCCGATCCCTCGCCTGTGCCTGGCGACTTCCACGTAGATCGCCTCCAGCTCTCCGGTTCCGTCATCAGCGTCCTCATCCCGGCAGGAACCAACGCAGCAGAAGCCCGTGATTCTCCCGTCCTCCATCGCCACAAAGTCCGCCCGGCGCGGTGGACTCGCCGTGAAAATGTCCCTCCAGACTTTCGTTCGATGTTCGATTGAGAGGCCCGCCAGATAAGACTCCGGCAGTTGCCCGCGATAGTGCCTCTGCCAGGTTTCCACCTGGACCCTGGCCACTTCCGCGGCATCCTCAGCTTCCGCCTTCCGGATCTTCACCATCCCGTTAGCCTAACCTGACGCCCCGCAGCGGCTCCGCCAAGCCACCTCATCACCTCATGCCCGTCGTCTGCGTCATCGCCGATACCCATCGCAAGCACCGGGACCTCACGATCCCGCCGTGCGATCTCCTGATCCACGGCGGCGACATGTGCTCCTTCCAGCGCCAGGACCTGGAAACCCTGGAGGACGTCGACCAGTGGTTCTGCGAGGTGCCAGCCAGCC
>JAQGPE010000767.1 GCA_028293225.1 Akkermansiaceae bacterium
GGCGCACACCTCGATCACCATCACCGGCGCCTCGAATCCCGCCTACAATGGCACCTTCTCCCTGTTTCCGGATCTGGGGACGGCGTACTATTATCCGAGCTACGCCGGTCTGTACGGCTCTCCGGACAACGAGGGCAGACTCTTTTTCGCGATCGGGGCGACTCACTTCATCCAGATCGGTCTCTATGCGCATCCGACCACCCAGGGGGCTGCCGTGACGGTCGGTAGCGCGATTTCCACCAGTGATTTCAGCAATACGGAAGTCCGCCCGACCAATGGCGACAATGCCACCACCTTCATCTTTGGCATCAACAACGATCCCAACGGCACCGGAGACTTGGCGATCAGTAGCGGCGCCTTCACTCCCACCACCGTTCCGGAAGCCTCGGCTCCGGCGCTGCTGGCCGCGGGACTGGCAGTCTTCGCGATCCGCCGCCGCAGCCGGTGAGTGAGATGGCCTGAACGGACCACAAAAAAACCATCCCCACCGGCTCGCTCCGGCAGGGATGGCTGAATTTTACCTTATCTTCCCCTCGGCATTCAGCGACGGCGGCGCACCAGCGCGGCCAGGCCGACGATGCCGAGCAGGCTGGCCGTAGCCGGCTCTGGAACGGCCACCTGATTGAAGCTCAGGTTGTCGATGCCGTGACGGCCGTCGGAACTGTAGGTCGAGGCGGTCCGCGTGAAGGTCAGCACGTAGTCTTCACCGTCAGTACCGGTGAATGACGGGGCGACATTGATGGCCTGGCCATTCACGAACTCCACGGTCGTCTGCCAAACCACGGCGAGGCTGGAATTCGTCAGGCTGAGGGTCCAGTCGGTGGTCCCGGGCGTTTCACCCGTGTGAGCGAAATCGAACGAATTAAGCACCAGGGCAAAGCCTTGGTCCACGGTGAAACCGATGGTGTGGGAGCCGGTGTCGAGCTGGCCGATCCGGGGGCCGC
This sequence comes from Akkermansiaceae bacterium, assembly GCA_028293225.1. Lineage (GTDB taxonomy): Bacteria > Verrucomicrobiota > Verrucomicrobiia > Verrucomicrobiales > Akkermansiaceae > Haloferula. Next base: position 945 of record JAQGPE010000767.1, read on the forward strand.
CGCCTTCATTGTCCCAGGCGCCGCCGCCCACGGTCAGGTTCTCCAGATTGGCGAACTGGGCCGACTGGTGGACATCCCAGTTGACGTCCCAGGACAGCGTGATGTTTGGCGTCGTGCCATTGGACACGGTGTAACCGTTGCCGTCGGCCGTTGCATTGGAAGCCAGGTTGGCCGGGACGGTGGCATTGCTGCCGCCGATTTGGCCAAAACCGACGATGGTGGCGTTGCTGACGGATGCGGCACCGAGGAGGATCCCCAGTGTGATAACGGAGCGATATTTCTGCATATATCGTTGATTTTTTATGGTTAAGGCCTGGACCGCGGCCGGAACAACAATTTGTAATATGGAGGCCTGTTCAAGGAGGAAAAAGAGCCCTTGTGGCGGAAGTGGTACATCGGCTGTCCGCCGGCGGCCGCATCGAACGGTTCGAGTCCGCCGCGGAATGGGGGCGGCGGGACGCTGTGACAGAATAAAAAAGCGGGCCGGAGGTTGCCCTCCGGCCCGCTGCTACAGGAAATATCGTAGTTCAGAAATCGCTCATTTCTTGTCCGGGAACGGATGCTCTTTCAGCAGCTCGTCCGGCGTGTAGAAGGTGGCCTTGTCCTTGGTGGCTTCACGCACCCGCTTCACCGTTTCCGGCGAAACCGCCGGGGCGGAGTTGCCGAAGCTGTTGCGCACATAGGTCAGCACGGAGGCCATCTCCTCGTCGTTGAGGATCGGTCCAAACGGCGTCATCGGCGGCACCCCTTTCGAGGTGTCCCAGGTGGTGCCCTTCACGGTGATGGTGCCCCAGATGCCCTTCAGCGCGACCTTGATCAGGCGCTCTTCATTGCCTTGCGCCCACTCGCTGCCCGCCAGCGGCGGATACGCCGGGGAAAGCCCGTTGCCGTCCGCCTGGTGGCAGGTCGCACAGTGGGCTTCCCGATGGAAGACCGCCTTGCCCGCGCGCCACAGGGCCAGCTCTTCCGGTTTCAGGGAAGCCGGCTCGGCCTCAGGCGCCGGCACGTTTTCCGGTTCCAGCTTCAGCTTGCCTGCCAGCAGGTCCGCGGCCTTCGGGTTGCCGGTCAGGTCGAGCTTGCCGGCAGCCTTCAGCTGGTCGATGTCGCGCTGCAGCGTCGCGTAGGCGCCCTTCATCGCACCCGGCATCCACTTGGTCACCGGCATCTTCAGCGTCTCCAAGAACACGCGCGCGCCGCTCATGTCGTCGATCCATGACGCGGCCACCACCGCACCCAGCCGGACCATCGGCTCCGGATCGGCGGCGGCCTTCATCAGCAGCGCCTCGTGATCCGGGATCTTCCGCCAGTCGTGGCGGATGACATCCACCGCCGCGGTGCGGGCTTCGTGCGCCTTCGCATTCAGGCATTTCACCAGCAGATCGTGGTCGATCTGGTTCTGCGCCCACGTCGCCCACAGCGCTTCGGAAAGGTGGTGCTCATAGCGCGGATCGGCCGGATCCAGCTTCGCGGCCCAGGCCTTCACAGCCGGGATCACATCCTCTGCAGGGTGCCCGCGCAGCTCGCGGCGCGCCCGGTAGCGGGTCCGGTACTCCGGCTCCTTCAGCAGCTCCAGCAGGTCGCCGATGGGGGCTCCGGCGATCTTCGCGGGTTTCACCAGAGGCCGGCTCTTGTAGGTGATCCGGTAGATGCGGCCGTGGGTGTGGTCGCGGTTCGGGTCGCGCGCCGAGTGCTGCATGTGGCCGATCAGCGCGTTGTGCCAGTCGATCACATAGAGGGAGCCGTCCGGCGCGAACTCCAGATCGCAGGGCCGGAAATTCGGGTCGCTGGAGGTGATCAGGTCACCGATCAGCGAGCCTTCCAGTCCGCCGTTCGCTTCGCCGATCTTGTGCATGCTCGTGCCCAGGAAACCGATCGCGTTGTTCATCATGAACGCGCCCTGCATCTCGTCCGGGAAATTCCGCGACGAGACAAACTCCGCACCCGCCGTCGGACGCGAGCGCTTCTGGAACAGCTCGCCGAGTTGCTCGGCGTTCTGGTCAAAGAGCATCTTCTGCGAAATCGGCAGGCCCCACCAGTTGGCGCCGCTGGAGGCGTCCGCGATCACCGACAGCTGCCAGTCGTTGAAAGCGATCCCCCACGGATTGTAGAACTCGGTCTGGATGTAGCGCTCCAGCCGGTAGGTCTTCGGGTCGAAGCGCCAGATCCCCGCGCCGGTGCCGCGCCGCGGACCGTAGGGCGTTTCCACCTCCGTGTGCAGGAAGGTGCCTTCACCCATGTAGATCGCGCCGCTGGCATCCGCGCAAAAGGCATGGATCGCGTGGTGGGTGTCATGGGTGTCGAAGCCCTGCAGGATCATCTCCGAGCTGTCGGCCTTGCCGTCGCCATCGGTGTCGCGCAGCAGCACGAGGTTCGGCTCCTGCGAAACATACACGCCCTCCGGCGCCAGTTCGAAGCCGATCGGCAGGCTCAGCCCTTCCGCGAAAACGGTCTGCTTGTCGGCATGTCCGTCACCGTCCGTATCCTCCAGGATCAGGATCTTGTCGTTCGGCATCTCATCGCCCGGGCGGTAGTGAGGGTAGGAAGGCATCACCGCCACCCACAGCCGGCCCTTGTTGTCGAAGCTCATCTGCATCGGCTTCGCCAGATCCGGGAAGTCCTCCTCCGACGCGAACTGGTCGATCTGGAAGCCGTCCATCATCTTGAACTTCGACAGCGCCTCGTCCTTGTCCAAATACTTGATCGGCTGGCTGAAATTCGAGGCCACCTCATCGAGCTTGCGCGTCTTCGCATCCGCCGCCGCCAGGTCGAACTCCTTGCCTTCCGCCGCGTCCCAGACCGCCAGGTCGCGATCGGCGGTCATCTGCCGGATCTTGTCGATCTCCTGCGGGTAGTTGAAGTCGCCGAAAGGCTGCCAGCGCCGCCCGTAGGCGTGCACGCCGTTGAGCATGCGGTAGTCGTTGCGCCAGAACCAATCCTTCTCGATCACCAGCTGCTTGAACTTCGCCTGGTTGGAAATCATCACCGGCGCCGCCTGCTTGTAGAGCGCGCTGCTGATCAGCTGGCTGATCATCTCATCGCCGTTTTCCTTCAGGGAGAAACCATTGATGGTGTAGTACTCGATCTTGCCCGGCACCTTCTCCGTCACCTTGTTCTTCTCGAACAACTCCAGGGTCGGCTTGAACAGATCGATGAAGCCGATCTTGTTCTTCGCCGCCACCTTGCGCATCGCCTCGGTGTAGAGCGCCAGGTTGGCGTTCTCCTTTTTACCGTCCGGCAGATCCTT
>JAQGPE010000771.1 GCA_028293225.1 Akkermansiaceae bacterium
TGCTGGAAAGCTACCGGCTGGGCGACGGCCACCTGAACTGGCGGTTGCTCGGCCTGACCTTCGTCGACATGGCGGACTTCGATCCCGGCAGCGACAGCGACCTCTACACGAAAGAGGAGCACTTCCATTTCGATGCCAGCCAGCCGCCGGGAAAGGAGGCCAGCTACCTGGGCTACACCCTCGCGCCGGAGAAGTATCCGCAGGACCCGCGCCTGCACATCTGGTCCGGCGGGGCGTGGCTACGCAGGATCGCCGGGCAGCGCTTTCTCTTCGTCAACGACATGAATGGCGACAACCTCCAAGTCTACCGCTTCCGGCCCTCCAGCGACGGCGAGACCGCGATCCCCTGCGGCCTCTTCGCCAAGAAACCGATCCGCGCCAAGGACGCCTGGCCGCCCGCCCAGCCGCAGCAAGGCGCTTGGCTGTGGCGCGACGCGAACGGCGACGGCCGCTTCGACCCGGACGAATACCAGGCCACCGATGCCGAGGTCCCGGCCGCGCAGGGCTGGTCGGTTGATGAGCTGGGAAATGTCTGGCTGGCCACCGAGACCCAGGGCATCCGCTACTACACATGCCGTGGAATCGACGTGCACGGCAGCCCGCAGTGGGATCTGAAGAGCGTCCGGACCTTCCCCCACCCGGCCGGTTTCCGAGAGGTCAAACGCCTCCGCTACGACGTTCCTAGTGACACGCTCTACTTGGGCGGCACCACCGAGACCGACCGCAACCAGCACTGGAAGCCGATGGGGCCCGTCCTGGCCTGCTACGACCACGGGTCAAGAGGCGGCACGCTGCGCTGGCAGATCACCCTGCCCTACGCGGCGGGCTCCTCCGGTCACGAGTCGTGCGAGCCGATGGGCTTCGACCTGGCAGGGGATTTCCTCTTCGTCCCCTACACCGGCGCGTCGAAGGCCGACCAGGTCAGCACCGGCCGCGTGGAGATCTTCCGCAGCCGCGATGGCAGCGCGGCCGGCCACCTCGAACCTGGCCCGGAAGTGGGTGAAGTCGGCCTCCAGGATCTGCGCGAGACCCTCACCGCCCACCGCCGCAGGGATGGCGAATACGACGTGATGATCGAGGACGACCTGAAGTCCAAGGTCGTGCTCTACCGGCTGAAGAACCTCAAGTGACACGCCCGCTCAGGACTTGCCCTTGATCACCTCATCGACCGGGATCTTCGCGGGCTGGCCCTTCAGATGCAGGTTGAGAAAGAGCAGCACCTGGGCGTTCAGCGCATCGCTGATAAAGCCGTGGCCCTTGCCCTCCATCGCGAACAGATGGCTCTCCACTCCGGCCTTCTGCAGCGCGGCGTGAATCTCCTGCGCCTGGGCAAAGTTCACGATCGGGTCCGCCGTGCCGTGCGCGGTGAGAAAGGGCGGATCGTCCTTGCTGACCCACGTCACCGGCGAGGCCTGTTTCGCGGCCTCCTGCGCCTTGTCGACCGGCGCGCCGAACAGCAGCGTCAGGTTCTTCTGCCCGAAGTACGAGAGCACCTGGTGGTCGGCGTTCTGCGGGATGATCGTGAGGAAATCCTCCGGGCCGAAGAAATTCACCACGCAGCTGACCCGCGAGCTGGTCTTGAGATTCGCCCCCAGCGTGCCCTCCAGCTCCTTGACCCCACCGCTGGTGCCGAGCAGGGAGGCCAGATGCCCGCCTGCGGAAAAGCCGGTCACCCCGATGAGGTCCGGGTCGATCTGGTAGTCCGCCGCCTTCGCCCGCAGGAAACGGATCGCCGCCTTGCAGTCATCGATCTGGGCCGGCCACTGCGCTTCCTCGCTCAGCCGGTAGCTGATGCTTGCCGCCGCATAGCCGGACCTGGCCATCCACTCCAGCATCTCCCTGCCATCGTTGCGCGAGCCCGACGACCAACTCCCGCCGTGGATGAAAACCACCAGCGGTAGCTTCTTTCCGGCGCGATTCTTTGGCAGCAGCAGATCCAGTTTGTGCCGGCCATTGCCATCGCCCACGTAGTCCACATCCCTGACCCACTCCGCCGCTGTTGCCGGTGGGGCGGCTGGAGCGGCATGCAGGACACCCGCCGCCAGCAGGAGGAACATCAGCAGTCTGCGCATGCCCGCGACCAGACACCAACTTCGCCCGCCTGTCCTGCGAAAAAACCAAGCCCGCAGAAGTGACGAAGCCGCCGCGTTACGACAGCGTCACTTCACCGGCGTATCCCCGTTTGAAAGACCCGTTAGGGATCGCGGCGATGAGAACCCCGTCCTTCCTCCCTCTAGTCACGCTTGCCGGAGTCGCAGGCATCCTCACCGGCACCGCCCAGCAATACCTGACGCCGAACACCGGCGCGGTCGCAGGCGGCACGGTTAATGGCCTGACCGTCACGAATCGCGGCCTGGTCGGCGTCGGCCGGATGAGCGGCGAGCTTTTCGACAGCTTCCACGAAACCATGGGCGCCTCCTCCAGCCTGGCCATTTCCGGTTGGAGCTACGATGGCCATGGTAGCTACACCGGCACGCTGAATGTCCTGCCCGACCGCGGCTTTGGCGACGGCGCCTACAACTACGCCGCGCGCCTGCACAAGGTCGACTTCACCTTCACGCCCTACACCGGCACCGCCGCGGCCCCGGACCAGAACCAGCTGCAGATGACCTACGCGTCCACGACCAAGTTCACTTACGACGACAATGGCGTGACCAAGTTCACCAGCGGCCTGAACCCGACCGGAACCGGCACCCTCTTCGGCCAGACGGTCGGCACGGTGGTGGCGGCCAGCGGCGAAGGCGGCCCGGTCAGTCCCCTGCTGGCGATCGATGCCGAGGCGATCTACCTGTTCCCGGACGGCTCCGGCTACATGTCGGACGAGTACGGCACCTACATCACCCGCTTTGACGCCAACAAGAAAATCACCGGCATCACCCAGCTCCCCGCCGCCGCCCAGCCGCACATCGCCGGCGCGCTGAACTTCACCGCCGCCGTCGCCCCTGCCGATGGCCGCCGCAACAACCAGGGCCTGGAAGGGATGAGCGTCACTCCCGACGGCACCCGCCTTTTCGCCCTGCTCCAGAGCGCCACCATCCAGGACACCGATGGCGCCAAGCAGCAGACCCGCAACAACGCCCGTCTCTACATCTTCGACATCTCCACCCCGGAGAAAAAGGACAGCCCAGTCCTGATCGCCGAGCACGTCGTGCAGCTGCCGGTCTACAAGCTCAACGGCAACGGCGCCGCCGCCGACACCACCGCCGCCCAGTCCGAGATCCTCGCCGTCGGCCCGCACCAGTTCCTGATGCTGCCACGCGACGGCAACGGCCTGGGCAAGAAGACCCTCGACCCGATCGTCTTCAAGTCCGTCAGCCTGGTCGATTTCAGCAAGGCCAGCAACATCCTCGGCCAGCATGACGGCGTCGCGGAAAAGATCGCCACCGCCGGCGTGCTCGACCCCGCCATCGTCCCGGCCCTGACCCAGGAGGTGGTGAACATCGTCTCCGTGCCCGACCTGACCAAGTTCGGCATCAACACCAATGTCGCCGCTCCCGACAAGGACACCTTCCAGGAGAAATGGGAGGCCCTGTCGCTGGTCCCGGATCTGGCCACGGATGATCCGAACGACTACTTCCTCTTCGTGGGGAACGACAACGATTTCCAGTCGTCCAACGTCTCGATGCTCCAGGCCGACGGCACCCTGACCCTGCCGAAAACCATCGACGCCCGCGACCGCCTGATCACGAATGACGCCACCTATCTGATCTTCAGCGTCAGCCTCTCGGAAGCGGCCACGACGTATGAAAGCTTCTCCGCCACCATCGCGGACACCGCCCTGCGCGGCAAGGACGCCGACCCGGATGGCGACGGCTTCAGCAACCTCCAGGAGTTCCTGCTCGGCACCTCTCCAGTCATCGCGAACGGTTCGCTGTTGCGCACCGCCGCGGTCGAAGGCGGGCTGAAGGTCAGCTGGCAGCAGCGCACCGCCGGCGGCACCTACACGCTCACGCAGAGCACCGGCCTGGACACCTGGACCCCGGTCACGCAGACCCCGGAAACCGCCGCCGACCAGACCGGCGTGACGACCGGCTACAAGTGGATGGAAGTCACCGTGCCGGTCACCGGAGACAAGCAGTTCTTCCGCATCGAAGCCGCGGAATAAGCACCCTTTCACCGGAACGAAACGGGGCGGTCGCAGGGGTCTTCACGGACCCGGCGGCCGTCCTTTTTTTGTGGCCGGGAGCGGAGGGCATCGGCCCGAAGAACCAACGGCTCCGTAAAAAAGAACATGCCCTCCGAAGGGCCAACGGCCCGGTCCCATACCAGCCTAGGGTGACTGAGCGCAGCGAAAGAGCCCTAGGTCTACTAGGCTCGTCGTAGACGCAAGACGGGCGCGGGAGAGGTGTCGCGGTTCAGGGTGCCAAAGCGCGCCCGCCTCATCCGCGTTTCGAATCCTGCCCATGGAGCCTGCCGCCAAGCCCTCCGGGAAACGCCCGCCGCACCCACCGGACGCCTCTTGATCTTTCGTGCGGACCCACTCACCTGGCGTCCGTCGTGCGGCTGCGCCGGGGGCCCTGATCCTGGCGCTTCCTTCAGCTCGTATCCTCCATCCTCGCGCCTTTCACTGCGCTCTCAGTGAAGTCTGCGGTTCCGCCCGCATCCACCTTGCGCGCCCCCGGCTGTTCACTTCGCACTTGCCCCTTTTCACTTCGCACCAAGCCCGCCGCACCCATCGAATGCCCCCATCGCAAAGATGCCCACATGAATACTGGTCACGATTCCTGCGTCCGATAGGCTCCGCAAACCCACT
>JAQGPE010000331.1 GCA_028293225.1 Akkermansiaceae bacterium
GCTTTCACCACCGGGGATGGCGGCCTCCTGGAAATCTCGAAAGACAATGGAACCACCTGGCTCGACATCGGGGCCACAGGCTCCGGAGCAACGTTCACTCAGGGCGCTTACGATGGTAAAATCCCCAGCGGCACCAACAACCCCGCCGCCGGACGCTCCGGCTGGCTGAGCAGCACAGGCAGCTATTTCCAATCCGTGATCTCCCTGGACAGCACCGTCTGGGCAGGCAAAAATCTCAAGTTCCGCTGGCGCCTGGCCACCAACTCCAGCACCGCAAGCCCGGGCGCCTGGTCGATTGATGACCTGAATCTCAACGGCAAGTTGGTCACCCTCAGCTATGCCGACTGGGCTGCCATCCACTTCACGGACCTCGAGGCTTTCTCGTCCCAGGAAGATGGAGATGCCGATGGCGATGGCCTGACCAACTTTGCCGAATACGCCATGGGCAGCGACCCGAATGCCAAAACTCCCCAGCCCGTCTCGGTCAAAAATTCCGACGGCTCGATCACGATCAACTTCACCAAGGCGATCAACACCGAAGGAGTCATCTACCATGCGGAAATCTCCCCGGATCTGATCAACTGGACCGACGTCACGATGACGTCGCTGGGCTCTCCGGCCGATAATCCTCTGATCCAGAACATGAAAGCGACCCTTCCGGCTCCGAGCGGCAAGAGTCCGAATTTCCTTCGCGTGCGGTTCGCACGCTAAGCCCGGCTTATGGCAACAGATCGGTGTAGGTGCCAGGATCGCTCCCAGGGATCTCGATGGCGCCGCAGGCCTTCGCGTAAAACTCGCGGGGGCCGACCCCGCCGATGATCGCATAGGCATATCCCAGTTCCCGGAGCGCCTCCAGCGACTTGAAGAGCAAAGCCTTTCCAAGTCCGCTGCCGCGGGCGCTCTCGGCAACTCCCGTCGGGCCGAAAAACCCGCGCAGGGTCGTATCATAGCAGGCAAAACCGGCCACCTTGCGGTCGTGGGTCGCAATAAAGCACGCCACCGGCTGGCGGCTGAGAGCGACTTCCACCTCACTCACCCACTTCGGGGAGAAGTGCGCCTGCGCAAAGGCTGCCACCGTGTGCTTCTCGAAGGCCCGGGCGCGCCGCAGGACATAGCCCGCAGCCTCCACCTCCCGGTAGAGGCTGTCGCTCGCGGGAAGATCATAGAGGCGCACCAGCATGTCGATCATGCCGCCTGTCTAGCGAGCCTCCTCCTGCCCGTCAAACGCGCCCGTGGCATGCGCGACAAGGCGATGCGGCCGCATTGTCGCGAATGGGACAATTTGTGCCGGATCGCTGCCATGACCAACAACCGCCCCTGCACCGATCATCATTGATCCTGAGCGACATCGAATCATGGGGGAGCGATGGCACCCGCCCTGCATTCCTCTTTCACGACCATCAAAACTATGATCCTCGCAAGACATCTTCAAAACACGAATCCGTGGCTGAACGAACTCAGCCGCTTCTTTGACCACTCCTTCCAGCGCACCGGCGCCGGCCCGGAGCGCCTGCGTTTCCTGGCCGATGATTCCGGCTGGACCCTGCAACTCGATCTGCCGGGCGTGAAACGCGACGCCGTGACCCTCGAGTCCAAGGACCAGGAGCTCAAGCTCGCCATCAACCACGAAGGAGCTTTCCCCGTGAAACTCCGCTACCAGCTGCCTCTCGCCAAGCAGGTTGATGCCACTGCGATCGCCGCCTCTCTGGCGGACGGAGTCCTGAGCGTGCGGCTGCCGAAGAAAGCCGCCGCGGAGGAAAGCAATCGCATCGAAATTCTCTGATTCACCCGCACCTCTTCATTTATGAACGATTCATCCTGCTCTACCGAAAATTGCCAGTGCGCACCCGCCGACGAGCAAGCCTCGCCGGCCATCGCCAAGGCCCAGCCCCAGTGGCAATCCAGGAAAACCGATGACGGGGCGGTCGTCGAAATCGCTCTGCCCGGAGTGGCCAAGGACGATCTCGAACTCACCACCGGCAGTGGCTTTCTGAAACTGACAGCGCGCCGTAAAGCCACTGGAGAAGCCCGGCTCATCCAGGGGACGGGAGCGCCCGGCGCCTATCAGCTCGGCCTCCGCCTCGCCGCGAATCTCGACGGCGGCAACGCCAATGCGAAGTTCGAGGACGGCGTCCTGACCGTCACCCTGCCTTTGGCCGAAAGCGCGAAACCGCGCCGCATCGAGGTCGGCTGACCTCCCTTCTTTTCATGGAATCGGGTTCGTGCGTGACCGGTGGTGCCTTTGCGCCACCGGTCACGTTGTTTGGTGCCAGGGCCTTTCTCTCAGGGGCGATGCCGGCCGGTAATTGCGTCTTCGGCCCTTCCCCGCCACGCTGCTTCTTGCAAACCCCCGGCTTTCGCGGCAAAGTCCCGCCATGCAGGTCGTGACCGATCAGATCCGGAATTTTCTCCAGTACATTGCCGTACAATTCATCGAGTTTCCTGCAGAAGCCCAACTGAAGGTCCTCGAACAGGGTCCCGGCCGGGTTCGTTTCAAACTGGTTCTGCGTCAAAGCGATGTCGCATTGCTGATCGGCAGGAACGGCTTCAGCGCGTCCGCCATTCGTGGCGTCGCCAAGGCCGCGGCGGAACGCGCCAACATCAATCTCAGCCTCCAGATCCACTCCCATGAAGAGGAAGTGGAAATGATGGCCCGCGAGCGCCAATGAAGACGGCGGCCACGGTTTTGGCCCTGTTCGCTTCGATTTTTTCTGTTTGCGAGGCCGCCGAAACCATCCGGTGGAAGGAGGACACGCGAATCCTCGTCCAGCCGGGCGGCCACTACGGACGGATCGCCCGTCTGGATGCAAAGACACTGCTGTGTGTCTTCACTTTCAAACAGGCCCTCCAGTTCCGGCGCAGCCGTGACGACGGCCGGACTTGGGAGGATCCCCGGAGCATTGCTTCCTGGCCCCCTGGCACGCTCGCCAATGCCGAGATCCTGGTGCTGAAAAACGGCGGAATCCTGGCGTTCTTCAATCGCCGCCCCGACCGCGCCAATCCCACCGGCCTCCCCTACTCCATCGGCTGCTGCCGCAGTGCCGACCACGGGGCGACCTGGTCGGAACCGGTCACGATCCATGAGGCTGGCACGACCTTCGGCGACGGCTGCTGGGAGCCCGCCGCCCTGGAGTTGCCCGATGGCCGCATCGCCGTCTGGTTCGCCAACGAAGGCCCCTACCGCACCAGCGACGAGCAGGAAATCTCCGTCGCCTTCTCCGCCGACCGCGGCACCTCATGGAGCGCCGCCCAGCGCTTCTCTTTCCGCGCGGGCCACCGCGACGGCATGCCGGTCCCTCTTCTGGCGCCGGACGGGAAATCAGTCCGGGTCGCGATCGAGGACAACGGCCTCAGCGGTACTTTCAAGCCGGTGATCCTCCTGGCGCCACTGGGTTCGAACGGCTCGTTCGCGCCCATCGACGCGACCAGCCAGCGCCGGCGCGCGGCCCTGGCCGCTCCCCTGCCGCCCAAGGCCTATGCGGGCGCCCCCTACCTGCGGGCGCTGCCCGGTGGAGCCCTCGTGCTCTCCTTTCAGTTCGCTTCCAGCGGTGACATGAAGGATTCGCGGATGGCCGTGTGCCTCGGCAAAGACCGCCCGCCGTCGTTCTCACCACCGTCTTTCCCTTTCCCCGCCGCGCCCCCCGAGCCAGCCCAGCTCTGGAACTCGCTGTTCATAAAAAATCGCAACACCGTCACCGCCCTTTCCGAGACGACTTGGGCAGGCCAGGCCGGAATCTGGATCGTCGATGGAGAGGTCGCCTCCGCACCCTAGCTCCGGCGACTTCGGCGCACGGTTCTCCTTGCCAAGTGCGCGGCGCTTATCAAGACTCGCGCCCGCCTGAAAGAGACGCCCTCCGGGGGGTCAATTCAAGGGTCCCGTAGTCCAATGGATAGGACGATGGCCTCCGAAGCCGTAGGTACAGGTTCGATTCCTGTCGGGACTATTTTAAAAGTCAGAATTCACTGACTTTTAGCGATTTATAACTTGCTGCAGCAAGCGATG
>JAQGPE010000333.1 GCA_028293225.1 Akkermansiaceae bacterium
TACAGCGTGTATGCGCACCTGTCCGAGATCACGGTTAAGCCCGGCGATCCGGTAACGAAGGGATCGGTGCTGGCGCGGATGGGCTTCACCGGAGCGGGGATCACACGGGTGCGGGCGCACTGCCACCTGGAGCTGTGCCTGCTGGAGAGTGCGAACTACGACGGCTTTAACAAGGCGACCGGCGGCGGGGTGAACTACCACGGCAACTTCAACGGGATGAACCTACAGGGGATGGATGTGGCGCGGCTGTTCCTGGAGCAGCAGGCCAAGCCGGAGCTGAAGGTGCAGGATTTCGTGCGCGAGACGCCGGCGTATTTCAAGGTGACGCTGCCGCGGAAGGCGAAGTTCGACTTTGCGGAGCGCAACAAGTGGCTGGTGGACGGGGACCTGGCGGGGAGCGCGCCGTCGTGGGAGATTTCCTTTACGGCGACGGGGCTGCCGGTGCGGATCGCGCCGAGCGAGCGGCAGGTGGACGCGCCGGTGGTGACCTCGGTGCGCGACTCGACGATCCAGCATCGCTTTCTGACGCGCGGGCTGATCGACGGGACCGGCTCGACAGCGGTGCTGACGAAGGGCGGCAAGAACCTGATCGCGCTGCTGACGGAAGACTACCCGGTGGCGCCGCCGATCCTGGAGGCTCCTGTGGCGCCGGTGGAGAAGAAGTGAGAGCTTCTCCCTAACTGAATTTTTTCTAACAAATGGACTCCATTAACGATCGGATCGAGGCGCTTGGCTACAAGCTGCCTGAAGTGCCGGTGCCTGTGGCCGCCTATGTGAACTGTGTGCGCAGCGGCAACCTGCTGTTCCTTTCCGGCGGCCTGCCGATCGAGGGGGAGCGCAAGATCATCGGCAAGGTGCCGACGGTGGTGTCGATCGAGGAAGCGCAGGAAGGGGCGCGGATCATCATTCTGAACCGCCTGGCGGTGGTGAAGCAGGAGATCGGCAGCCTGGACAAGGTGAAGCGGATCGTGGCGCTGAATGGCTTTGTGAGTTCGGAGCCGGATTTCTATGGGCACCCGCAGGTGATCAACGGCGCGAGCGAACTGCTGATCGAGATCTTTGGCGAAGCCGGCAAGCACTCGCGCACGGCGCTGGGTGCGGCGGCGCTGCCGCTGAACGTGGCGGTGGAGATCAATCTGGTGGTTGAAGTAGAATAAAGGCTGAGACGTCAGACTGTCAGACGTCAGACGCTAGACTGGAATGAGGGTGGGTCCCCTGCCCTGTTTTATGTTCGATTCGCACAATCACCTGCATCGGCTGCCGGATCCGCTTGGCGTGATCGGGCGGATGCGGGAGGTTGGGATCACGGGGTGCGTGGTGAATGGGACGTGCGAGGGGGATTGGGGGGAGGTGGCTGGGTTGGCGGAGGAACGGGCGGATTTTGTGCGGCCGGCGTTCGGGGTGCATCCGTGGCAGGCGGCTGGCGTGAATGCCGGGTGGATGATGGATCTGGAGGGTTGGCGGGATGCTTTTCCGGCGGGGTCGATCGGTGAATGCGGGCTGGATGGCTGGGTGCGGGGGCCGTCGCTGGAGGTGCAGCGGGCGGTGTGTCTACCGCAGCTGGCTCTCGCGCGGGAGCGGGAGCTGCCGGGGACGGTGCATGCGCTGAAGGCGTGGGAGCCGCTGTTTGCGGCGCTGAAGGAGGAGCCGCCGCCGGAGCGAGGCTTTTTGCTGCACTCGTTCGGCGGGTCGGAGGACTTGGTGAAGCGGCTGGCGGATCTGGGGGCGTGGTTTTCGTTCTCGGGCTACTTTTTGCAGACGCGCAAAGCGAAGGTGCTGGAGGCCTACCGGGCGGTGCCGCGGGAGCGGCTGCTGGTGGAGACGGATGCACCGGACATGCTGCCGCCGGAGGAATTCCGGATCGAGGTTTTGCCGGAGAAGGTCAACCATCCGGCGAACCTGGTGAGGATCGTGGCGGGCCTGGCGGAGGCGCTGGGAATGGAGGCCGGGGAGCTGGGCCAGTTGACGGAGGCGAATGCGCGGCGGTTTTTCGGAGCGGGAGGAGAATTTCCAACCGCGAATGGACGCGAATAGACGCGAATGATGACCGACTTAGTTCGAGAGACTGGCGGTCGAGGGGAGGCGTTTGCTCCATTCGCTGCGGACCCGGGCGGCCTGCTGGAGGGTGAGGCGGCTGGACATCCAGGCGATCCAAGGTTGCGGGTCCTGGAGCGGGCCGGCTTCGAGGTTGATGAGGACGCTTTCCAGGTCCTGGGATGAGAACGGCAGGGCGGCGAGCCAGGCTCTGCCCTCGGCGGCGGACATTTGGCCGATGGTGGCATTGGCGGCGATGAAGACGCCTTCCGCGGTGCCGGGGGTTCCGCTGGCGTGCAGCTCCGTCAGGATGCGGGTCCAGTCCTGAGGCGAGTCCGTTTGCTGGGCGAGGACGGGCAGGATGGTTTCCCGGGACAGGCCGAGGGTTTCCATGGTGCGGAAAGCGGTGTCGAGGTCCTGGCGGGCGGCGGACATGGCGAGCACCTGGCTGATTTCCTGGTAGGCGGTTTCCGAAGTCGAGCTGCCGGGGGCGCCCGCGAAGAGATCCTGGTGGTCCTTTAACCACGCGGCGGCGGTTTCGATGCCGGAGGGCGGGACCGAGCTGAAGAAGATGCCGGCGATGCGGGTCCAGACGCCTGGGTTGGTGTCCTGTGGCAGGATCTCGTTGAGGCGCTCGAGGGAGATCAGGCCCGCCTCGGGATCGCGGTCCTGGAGGGCGCCAAGGACCATCTGGTAGCAGAAGACCTGGCGGGCGGCGGGTTCTTCCGAGAGGTCCGCTTGGAGGGCCTCGAGCAGGTCCTGGAGGTCGGCGACCTGGAGCTTGCTGAGGTCGGGGAGGCCGGCGGTCTTGCCCTGGGAAGCATCGAGCATCCGGCGGGCGAGGGATTTCTGGCGTTCGGCGGCTTCGCGGTGTTGGCGGCTGGCTTCGCTGGTTTTGGAAGGGCGGGAACTGACGGTATGGGCGGCGACCGGGGCTTCGAGGGCTGGCGCCTCAACGGAGTGATGCCAGGAGAGCCAGCTTGCGATGCCTGCCACCATGAGGGCGGAAAGGAGGAGCGGAATGCTGCGGCGGCCTTTCATGCGCCCTGAGAGTCCCCGGATGGCGGGGGCTCGTCAGGGGGCGTCGTGTAGCAGGTCCGTCACCTGGAGCGGTGGCCGGGTCAGGCCGATGGCCTCGGCGACCTGGAGGAGGGTGGCGGATTCGCCGTGCCAGCCCCGGGCGTGGATGGCGGCGAAGGTCGCGGGCCAGCCGGGGAGGATGAGGGATTCCTTGCCGATCTGGTCGTGGTCGGGCGGGAATTCATCCGGAGGCAGGATGGCTTTCGAGAGATGAAAGCAGGCCCAGGCGCGCCAGGAGCGGAGCTCGCGGAGGTCGCCCACAACGCGGGTGGCCAGGTGCTGGAAGTGGCGGACCGGATTGCCGACGAAGGCGTCCGGCTGGCGGTGCCGGAGGAACCAGATCAGGGGGGCGTAGGGGGCGGGCCAGTCCTGCAGGACGGGTTCGTCGCCGGTCAGGCCGGCCATGAAGGATTTGTTGAGCTGGAGGATGGCCTGCGCGGGCTTGCCCTGGCGCCAGAGGGACTGGGCGTAGCGGAGGGCGGCAAGGTAGAAATCGGGGCCCTTTTGGTCCGAGTGCTGGCGGGTGACGGAGGGATCGAGGACGTCCTCGACGCCGGGAAGCAGCGGGCAGGCGGGCAGGATGAAGCTCATGGCAGGTCTTCGGCGGGGCGGTTCTCGCGGCGGAATTTCGCGGGCGGCTTGCCGGTGATGCGAGTGAAAATACGAGTCATGTAGTAGCGGTTCGGGAAGCCGGCGCGCTCGGCGATTTCCTCCATGCTGAGCTCGGTGGTGACGAGGAGGTTGGCGGCCTCGCGGGTGCGGACGCGGGCGATGAACTTCGACGGAGCGACGCGGTAATCGCGCTGGAAGAGGGTGGAGAGGGTGCGGGTCGAGACGCCGGCGAGCTTGGCCAGGGCGGGGATTTCCAAGCTCTCGTGGAAGTGGCTGGAAATGTAGGCGGCGATGCGGGTCGAGGCGGGAGAGCGCGGGCGGTCGTCCCAGGCGACGTCGGGGCGGGCGATGATCAGATGAAGGAGGGCGCAGCTTTCGTGGAGGATGGGGAAGCGGCTGCCGGCGGCGACGCCGGTGAAGCGCGAGCGGATGCGCTCGACGAGGGCGAGTTCCTCCGGGCGGATGTCGAGGACCAGGGGCTCGGCGCGGCGGGGCATGATGCCGAGCGAGAAGGTCATCCAGAAGTGCGGGACTGGGACGACGCCGTGGGAGTCGAAGACCTGGTGGTCGGGGATGAGGACGAGGCGGCCGGGTTCAAGCGGGATCTCGCGGTTCGGGAAGCGGACGATGTGGCCGGGGGCGAAGTTGTAGTAGAGGCGCCAGAAGGGACTGACGGTGTTCGGGAAGACCCAGCGCTGGTTGCGCTCCAGAAAGCCGGTTTCGTGGAGGAGGAGGCGGCCCTCATCCATGGGGGCGCCCAAAGGCGAGAACTCGATCCCCACGCCCGAATGGGGCAGGTCGTAGCAACCACGGTTGATGCGGACGGTTTCCGGAACGGACACAAATGAGAGCCTCATCAGACATCGCTCTTTTGTCAAATCCGGGCTAGTATGTCGTTGGCGTTTCGTCGTTTCCAAACCGGTTTGCATCGAGCGAGGAACAGACGATGGCCGTGCAGGAATGTGCAACGAAACCCATTAAAAGCGGTGCATTTCTGAAATCCCCGGTTCGACTGTCGCGTAGCATCCTCCTGGCCCGAAACCTTTTCGTTTTTCTCCATGGTTCGTTTTTCAAGATCCCGTGTGCTCCTTGGAGCCGGTGCGCTGTGGTGCGCGGTCGCTGTTTCCTGTCAGCGCGAGGAAGGACACGCGGTGAGCTCGGCGGCGAAGGTGGCGGTCGCTGAAGAAGCGCCCGCTGAGGCGGTGAAGACGGTGCCGGTTGCGACGGGCAAGGCGGATGCGGAGCCGGCCGAGGAGCCGCTGCCGGAGACGATTTCCTTCAATGATCAGATCCAGCCGATCCTGTCGGAGTATTGTTACCATTGCCACGGGCCGGACTCCGGGACGCGCGAG
>JAQGPE010000334.1 GCA_028293225.1 Akkermansiaceae bacterium
CTCGCGCGTCCCGGAGTCCGGCCCGTGGCAATGGTAACAATACTCCGACAGGATCGGCTGGATCTGATCATTGAAGGAAATCGTCTCCGGCAGCGGCTCCTCGGCCGGCTCCGCATCCGCCTTGCCCACTGCGACGGCCACCGGCAGGCGAGCGTCCACCGTCTTCACCGCCTCAGCAGGCATTTGTTCCATCACCGGCACCTTCACGGCCGAACTCACCGCATGCCCTTCCTGGCGCTGACAGGATGTAGCGACCGCGGACCACAAGACACCGGCGCCCATCAGCGGAAGCGTCCGCGAGCCAAGAATAAAGGCATTTCTCATATTGAAAGTTCTGACAAAAAGCAAATTTTGGAGCGGGAATTGAGGAAAAGTGCGGAATGCGGGAGAGGCTGGTCTGGCGAGGGATACGCTGGTGATGGCTCGGTTATTCAGGATTGGTCGTAAAAAGAGCCTGCATGGATGGCGTCAATTCTCGCAATGGATCTTGACCTGTCCAAGTAAATGTTCAAACAAATTGGAATGGATTTGCCCAAGAATCCATTCTCTGAGCCCGCCCTCATTCCGTTTCCTTAGGGAGGTCGCGGTTCAGGACTCAAATCCCTACCCCAACCCATGAAATATCCCTTTTCACCTCGAGCTTTTGCCGTGGCTCTGGCGCTCGGCAGTGCCATCCCTTCCCACGGCGCGCTGATCCCGGTTTCCGCCGTGACCGCTTCGACCTTCTACAACGACCTTAATCCGATCCGGACGATCAACGCCAGTGGTATCACCGGAGCTATGACCACTGAGGGCGAAGTGATCATCGCCGGGCACGACAACAACGGATCCGCCACCACGATGTGGCACTCCGCGGTCGTGGCCGCCGCGGGACAGTGGCTCAGCTGGTCGTTCAGCGCCCCTTCGAACCTCCGCACCATCTACTACTGGAACCATAATCAGGCCAACCTGACGGACCGGGGCATCCAGAACGTCAATATCAAGATCTCGAAGGACAACGGCACCACCTACACGCCTCTCGGTGATTTCGTCTTCGTCCGCGCCTCCGGCCAGCCCGGCGAGCGTTGCCAGACGCTGGAGCTGCCAACCACGCAAACCGGCGTGACCAATGTCCGTTTCGACATCGCCAGCAACTTCGGGGGGAATGTCGTGGGCCTGAGCGAGATTCGTTTCTCGACCCTGCCGGTGGCGCTCCCCGACCCCGAGGGAACCTTTTCCTCCGCGGAAGGGATCGTTCTAAATCAGGACCGGACCAGCGGCGAGCGTGTGCCGGTGAACTTCTCGTGGACCACCACCAACGCGAATTCGGTCACCATTTCTCCGGGCATCGGGCCGGGAGATCTGAACGGCGGGGCATCGGTGACCCCGCCCGCCAATGCCGATACGGTTTACACGCTGAGCGCGCAGGGTGCGGCAAAGACCCTCAACCTGCCTGCCACCGTCCGGACGGTGATCGGCGGCAGCGCCTCCTGGCGGTATGTCCGCTTCTCTCCGGTCAAATTGCGCGACAACGCCGGCGCCAACAGCATCCAGCTGGCGGAGCTCGACTTCATCGCCGCCAACGGAGATCTGGTCATCCCCACGACCGCAACCAATCCGGACGGAAACAGTCCGGCGGGACAGGAGGCGATGTATGCCGTCGATGGCCTGCCGGACACCAAGTGGCTCGATTTCAATCGTGCGCCGCTGATTGTCGATTTCGGAGCCAATCCCACTCCGTTCGTCGACTACCAACTCCTGACTGCCGGCGATGCTCCGGATCGCGACCCGGTCCGCTGGACCCTGGAGGGCTCGAACGATCAGTCGAACTGGACCCTCATCGACAACGTCACCGCCTTCGACTATCCGACCCCTGCCACCCGCGGCAATCTCTCCAGCCCGATCCCGGTGCCGGGCGGCTCGCTGCAACCGGTGGTTTCCTTCACGGGAGAAACCAATCTCGTGCAGTCCGGCGATCCGCTGATCCTTCGCTGGCAGACCGAAGGGGCGACGACGGTGACGATCGACCACGGCGTCGGGACGGTGACTTCAAGCGGTTCCCGGCAGATCGCCCCCACGGTGACGACGACCTACACGCTGACGGCGACGACGCCGGCGGGGCGGTCGGTAAGTTCCGCCTTCACCGTCCAGGTCGCAGACTTCCCGGTCAAAACGATCGCCTATGAGAATTTCAACTCCTCCGGCCAGGAGCTGTCGCTGCTGGATGCGGCGACCGTGGTCTCGGATCCGCGGGCGACCTCCGATCCCAGCGCGGCGAAAAGACTGCGGATCAATGACGATGTCAGTGCGAGCGACGGCGCGGCCTGGTTCAGAAGGCGTCAGAATGTGGGTGCGGGATTCGAGACCAACTTTGCGCTCAATTTCCTCAACTTCACCCTGGATTCGTTTGGTGGGGCGGACGGGATCGCCTTCGTGATCCAGAACTCCGCCGAAGGTCCGCTGGCGTTGCCGCCGTCGTTTCCCGAGCGGGGACTGTCGGCCAATGCGCTGAACATCACCTTCGACTCCTATAAAAATGACGACGAGGAATGCTCCGCGACCCTGCAGGTCCGGAAGGGCACCGAGCTCCTCAAGCGGGTGGATCTGGCGGCCTTCCCCG
>JAQGPE010000192.1 GCA_028293225.1 Akkermansiaceae bacterium
TCCTCCGGAAACGTCCGCTCCAGCAGCCACGCCGCCGCCCGCCACCCGCTCGCCTGGCCGGAGCGCGCGGTCCCCAGGATCAGGTCGAGCTGCGCCGCGCGAAACTCCTCGCGCGCCGTCCGCAGCAGAATCGCCAGATCGGGAAAGTCCCGCTTCCACCGCGACACCGTCGAGGGATGCAAACTCGCCCGCCCCGCCGCCCCGCTATCGGAGATCCCCGTCGTGCGGACGATCGAGCAGAGTACGTCGACCATGGTATTGGAGAACCCGCTTGGCCGCCCCGGCTTCGGAGCGCCGTCCCGCGCGCCGGCGGAGGGAGAGGGAGATAAAGAGGAAGAGGAAGAGGAAGATTGGGAGGGTGCTGGCAGAGAGGTCGTGTTCATGACCCACCCCTACCACAGCCTTTTTGCCGATTTCGGCGCTCAGCCGATTTCAGCCGATCTCAGCCGATCTCGACCCCCTCTCAGCCGATTTAAACCGGTTGACGGGTTTGCGGCAGCCGGCCCGGCGAGTTCTTTTCCCACCTCTTCGTGAGCCCGGAACGATCAGCTTGAAAACCGGAATGGGATGTCCGCGAAATACACGAAACGGAGCGGTTATAAAAGTCTGCGTAATTCTGGTTTTCTCGCGCAGAACTGGCGCAGCGACATTCCAGTTGTAGCCACGGCGCTGTGGGCCGTCCGCCCGCGGGGCCACGATGGAGCGGTGTTCCGCGCCATGGGGCAGCGAAAACAGGAAGGCGTCGCGCGCCGAATTTACGTTTGGCTTGAAGCAACGCGTAGACGGCCCACAGGGCCGTGGCTACACCGCTGTGGTTGCGGCTGCCCCGCTTCATGTCTTTGGTATATTTCGTGGAAATTCATTCCGGCTTCCAGGGTCAGTCCGCCTCGGGATGGTACGGCTCATCCGTGGTGATTGTCAGCCGCCACAAGTCCGCCTGCAGTTTTTTCAATCCATTCGGAGTCACCGCGGTACTGTTCAACTGCAAGTCGTTGAGGTGGCTGAAGCCGCTCAGCAGAGCCAAGCCGGCGTCGGTCACGCCGGTTCCGCTGAGATCGAGCTTGCGGAGATTCTCCAGCTGCCGCAGGTGCGCGAGGCCGGCATCAGTGACTGCTGTTCCTTTGAGCGAGAGACCGGTCAGATTCGTGAGCTTTGCCAAATGGAGGAGGCCGCGATCTCCGACCTTGGTCGCGGTCAGCGAAAGCGACTCGAGCTGTTTCATCGCCGCGAGCGAGCGGAGGCCGTCATCCGAAATCGCCGTGAACTGCAAATCCAGGATTTCGAGTTTTGAGAGTCCCGCGATCATGCGGAGGCATTGATCGGTGATCTGCGTCTTGCCGAGCCGGAGGATCTCGAGCCGGCCGAGCTGCTTCAAGAGCGCCGCGCCGCGATCCGTCACCTGCGTGCGATGCAGGACGAGCTTTTTGAGCTTCGGCAAATGAAGAAGCGACAGAACACCGGCGTCCGTGATCTTTGGATTCCATCCAAAATCGAGCTCCTCCAGCGAGGTCAGTCCTTCGAGCCGGGCGAGTCCCGCGTCTGAGACATCGGAGTAGAGCGCCGTCACCGACCGCAACTCCGTGAAAGCGGCCAACTGCGCCAGCTCCGCGTCCCCCACCAAAGCAGGGTACCGGACCTGATGCATGGGATTCAGATCCTCATACGTCAGGCACATATACACACTCCTCACCCCCTGGAGTGCAGCGATCTCGGCGGGCGCCGTATCGGCGCGGTGCAGGTAAATGGAAAGCGCATCATCCTCCCGCCGCAAGGTCGGCCGCGAAGGTGTCGGCGGGTTCCCTTGGCCGACGGCGACGATGCCAGCCCACGCCAGGAGCAACGGCCAGGCGGCAATCCTCCAAAAAAGGGGAATCGGCATCCGCCCAGACTGCCACGCCCACGCCGCGGGTCAATCGCCGCCGCAGTGCGCCGGCGGAAGACTCGGCGGACCCTCTGCAGCGCTCGCACCGTGTCAACAAATCGACTGCCGCGCGCAAGAACGTTCGCCGTGACAGACGAACGCTTTGCGCCTCGTGCCGAAACTCGAGAGACTGTGTGAAAACGCTTCCGGAGCGCTAACGGCGCCAAAGTTGATAACCCAAGGCACCGCCCGAACACGAACAGGGCCGAAGGTTCGCAACTCGTCCGTGCGTAGTTTCGGGCTTTCAGCCCTGCCGCTTTCAACGCACAAACCCAGCCCGTTGGGCTGGGCTATCAACATTGGCGCCGTTGGCGCGCGGGACCGTTTTCACACAGTCTCTCCAGTTTGGGAACGAGGGTATCGAAAGCGTTAATTAAGAGCGGTTCACCGCGCGCGCTTCGCGGGAGACGTTCCCGAAGCGTATTGCGCCAATCTGCGATACCAATTCGGACTTTTGGTGTCCTTTTCCACGCCGGCTGCATCCAGTGCCTGAAGTGCGTGCGCAATGTCATCTACTAAATCGGCCATCCATACGACGGCACATGTCGTGTCTCCGGGCTTATAGGCAATTATCTGAAATTCGCAATCGTTTGGCCAATCAGGTGATTTAAACTGCTCGCCGTGATTACATTCGACAATATCGACTACCTTGGAGTCGGAACCGATGGAGATCGCAAGGTCACCGTGGTCGGGATCGTGGCGGCATCCAACTGATGGATGTCACCAGGAACGAGCTCAGGCGAAGGACCGAAGTGGTGCCGATACATTTCGATCTTCTTTTCGTCGATGTCCGGTGATGCGCAAGCGGTGCGCAGAGATAACCGCTGCAAACGTTGGCCGATTACTTTATTTCCAGGCCAGCCTAGCCGCGGGTAAACAGCGCCAGCTCGCTCCGCGCGAACGACGGCATGAATCCGCCGTAGGGATGCACCCAGCCGTCCAGCAACTGTAGATTCAGCGAAGCCTCGCGCGCCGCGGTCTCAAAGAACGCCAGGTCATAGTACCAGTTGTGCAACTGCTGGCGGACGATCCCCTCCTGCGTCCGGGAAAAGCTGGCGAAGAACCGTCCTTGAGGCGCGAGGAAAGGGCCCAGGCGCTGGAGGATGGCGATGATCTCATCCGGGGGCAGATGCGTGAAAACCGACTGGGCGAGAATCACATCGAAAGCGCGGCTGGCCAGCGGCGACAGATCGCCTCCGGGGATGTGGAGCAGTTCCGGCCGTTTGTCCTCCAATCCCTGG
>JAQGPE010000366.1 GCA_028293225.1 Akkermansiaceae bacterium
ACCTATCATTTGCCGAAATAGGACGGGTGGTTTTCAGGGTATGGCCCTGCTGATACGGGGTCGCTACGTGATTACGTACTAAGCAATCGTCAATGAATGTGAATAGTCACGGTTGAATCGCTATTCACCTAACGATGACAACCCAAGAAAGAATCAACCAACTGGCCCAGGCCGCTCTGAAGGACGCACCCAAGGCTTCTTCCCAGGCGCAGCCTGTTGCCGCTGTGAGAGTCACAGCCGGAAATGCTTCCACGATGGCGGATGGCGCGTCCGCTTATGCATCCATCCCGGCGTCGTCTGACACGACCGCCGTGGAGATCGGTTCCGAACTGCGGCAGATGATCGATACCCGCGAACTGCGCATCAAAAAGAAGCGCACCCGCATCAGTCTCGCTCTCACTTGCACCTTCCTGGCCGCCATCGCCTCCGCCGCCAGCTGGGTCGCGTTCTCGACCAAGGGCAACCAGAGCTGGACCGCCCTCACCGCCGCCCTCCGCGAATCGAAGGGCGACTTCAAAAACCTGACCGGCATCCTCGGCGCCTACGACAAGCAGCTGGAAAAGATCGCCGTCCAGTCCGCCCGCGTCGATGCCGCCACCCGCGCTCTCGGCGTCGACCCCACCGCGGAAGCCAACCAGGGAGCAGGCGAGCTCAACGACGAGATGAAGAAAATGCAAGCGACCGGCAGCAGCGAGCAGGGCGCCCCGACCTCCCTGGACCGCAACCAGTCCCTCCAGCAGAAATTCGGCGTCGTCTCGAAGCTCGCCGGCCGCGACCCCGAAAAAGCCAAAGCCGCCGCCGAATCCGACGTGAAGTTTTGAGATGCCTCCTCAAAGCAGCATCGATCCGGAAGATCGAAACGCAAAGACGCCAGGTGCGCCAAATTTGGAGCAGGAGGAGGGGACGGCTTTTCCGGAGATTCGGGCCATCGATCACTGATGGACTGATTGCGCTGATATAAAGGTAAAGATTCGGATTGGAGAATCAATCAGACGGAACACGGATACCTGCCTTTTAATCAGAGTAATCAGTCAATCAGTCCAATCTGTGAACTCTGGCTCGAAGCAATCGGGGATGCTTCTCAAACTTTGCGTCTTTGCGGTTCCATCATCTCCGGAAGCATTCCGCAGTGATTTCCCGATTGGCTTAGCCCTCCTCAACCACCGCCAGCCGCTCCAACAACCGCGCCGCCGCCACCATCCCAAACATCGACGTCACATGCGTCGCGGTCCCGTAGCCCGCGTCGCACTTGATCCCCGCCGGCAGATCCTCCGGCTTTTCCCGGCTCACCTCGCCCTCGCAGGTCGGGTAAATCGCCGGCTCCTCCGAGTAAACCGCCTCGATCCCGAACTTCTTGATCTTGTAGCCCTCCGGCGACTTCGGAAAGCCGTGGTCATTGCGCAGCTTGCGCCGCACCGCCAGCAGCAGCGGATCATTTCCCGTCCGGGCCAAATCGATGGTCCGGATCGCCGTCGGGTCCTTTCTTCCCCCCGCGCCACCGCAGGCGATGATCGGGATCTTCCGCTCCCGGCACTCCGCCAGCAGCAGGCACTTGGCCCGCACCGCATCGATCGCGTCGATCACCCCGTCCGGCGCCGGATCGAGCAGCGCCGCGGCATTGCGGGCCGAGAAAAATTCCAAGCACTCGGTGACCTCGATCGTCGGCTGGATCGAGCGCAGCCGCTGCGCCATCGCCAGCACCTTCGGCCGCCCGTAGGTGCCGTCGTGCGCGTGGATCTGCCGGTTGGTATTCGTCACGCACAGGTCGTCCGCATCCACCAGGGTGATCCTCCCCACCCCCGAGCGCGCCAGGCATTCCGCCGCCCAACAACCCACCCCGCCGATCCCCACGATCATCACGTGCGCCTGGCGGAAACGCTCCAGCGCCGCCATCCCATAGAGACGCGCAATGCCTGAGAACCGGTCGTGGTAGAGATCGCTCACCGTGGCGACCTCCTAGTATCGCCCGGCCCCGACCGCAAGCGCAGGTTCACTGAGCCGTCTCATCCTGCCCGCCCGCCTCCGGCTTCTCCTCCTCACTCTCTTCCCCAAACTCCCCCAGATCCTCCGGCTGCAGCGCGATCAGCCGCTCCTTGTAGCTCTTCTCGTCAAAGCCGGTCTTCCTCCGGTACATCGCGTCCGTCTCCTCGCCCAGCGCCCCGGCGATCAGTTCCTTGGCATCGGCTTCCGCCATCCCTTTGCCCACCAGCCGCTCATAGGCCTTCGCCACATAGCGGGTCTGCGGGGAAACGAGCTGCTGTTCCACAGCGGCGATCAGGTCAGCGAGAAAGGCGTCTTCGTCCATAAATTCAGAGAGGTGAAATTCAAGGCAGCGGCCGCTCCAGCGCCTCGAGCCACGGCTGATATTCCCGCGGGATCGGCGCCTCGAACTTCATCCGCTCGCCCGTCACCGGGTGGTCCAGCGTCAGCCGCCAGGCATGCAGCATCAGCCGCCCGGTCTGCGCCGTCTGCCGCGCCGGCTTCGAGTAAATCGGGTCGCCCAGCAGCGGCGTGCCCTTGTGCAGCAGATGCACGCGGATCTGGTGGGTCCGCCCGGTGTGGAGATGGCACAGCACCAGCGCGCTGCCATTGACCTTGTCGACCGCCAGCACCTCGTAGTCGGTGATCGCGGTCTTGCCGCCCGGCGGATTGACCACCGCCATCTTCTGGCGGTTCACCGGGTGCCGCCCGATGTGCGTGAAAACGGTGTCCGTCACCGGCGTCGGCGCACTCTGCGTCACCGCCAGATACAGCTTCTCCATCGTCCGCCCGGAAAATTGCTCGGTCAGCGAACGGTGCGCCGTGTCGGTCTTCGCCACCACCAGGCACCCGGAGGTGTCCTTGTCGAGCCGGTGCACGATCCCCGGCCGCTCCACGCCGCCGATCCCCGACAGCTGCCCCTTGCAATGATGCAGCAGCGCGTTCACCAGCGTCCCGTCCGGATTCCCCGCCGCCGGGTGCACCACGATGCCCGAGTCCTTGTCGAGCACCACCATCGACTCATCTTCAAAGAGGATCTTCAGCGGAATGTCCTGCGCCTGCGCCTCGGCCGGCACCGCTTCAGGGATCGCGACCGAGAAAGTATCACCCATCGCCACCGAATCCCGCGGCTTGGCCGGCTCGCCATTCCGCAGGATGTGCTGCTCGCGGATCAGCTCCTGGATCCGCGACCGCGACAGCTCCGGCAAATTCGCCGCCAGCCACGCGTCCATGCGCTGCCCGGCGCCTTTCTCCACTCGCAGTTCCATCGTCCGGGCAGCGTCGCCGCCTTGGCGGCGTGCTGTCAACCGCCCAGAGTTCGCCCGGCTATCGCTGCCGTCTGTCCCGAAGGGACTGCGTAACAAAGCCCGGGGTTGCGAGGAACGAGCTACCCCGGGATCCACCGGCGGACTCACCTACGCCGAAGGCGTTGTGGACCCGTGAAATGGTCTCAACACCTACGGCTCCTCGTTCAACTCCATCCGCAGCCTCACAAAGTATCCCGCCGCCGCACCCTTCGGCCACACCCAGTGCTGGACCGCGAAGCCGTCCACCGCCGGATCAGTCACCGGCGCCGCCGCCGAATTCTGATCCACGGGCACCCAGGAAACGAGATCCATCGAAGTCTCCACCACGTAGCTCAGCCCGCGGTCCGCCGCATCCGTCCGCTCAGGAAAGGAGAAGTCCAGATTGGTCCCGTCACCGGTCAGCGCCAGTTGCGGCAGCAGCGCCTGTCCGCCCGCCGCCGTCAGGCTGGCCGTTACCGGATCGCCACCCAGCGCATACTCGACCAGATTGGAAATCCCATCGCCATCGGGGTCAGCCCCCAGTGCCGGGTCGGCCAGTCCCGCCGCCCACGCCGCGTAGGACGGCAGCAGCGTCAGCGTCGCCTGCGCGGAGTTCAGCGCCGTGGTGTCGGACTGCCGCGTGGTCGCGATGTCGATCGACCCCGTCACCGGCAGTGCCGCCCAGCTCGCCGTCGCCACGCCGTTCGCCCCGGCGGCAAGGCTGGCGATTCTCAGCGACCAGACCCCGCCTCCCTTCGGCTCCACCACCCTGCCCGGCATCGTCACCGCGTCCGGCGCCGTCCCGTCCGGAAAGCACAGCGTGACCTCGACATTCGCCGTCGCCGCCGGGTCCGGATTCGTCACCGTGAAGTTCGCCCCGCCGGCATTGGCCTGCCGCAGCGTCGCGGGGGAGGGGGCCACCGCCAGCGCCAGCGGCTGCCTTGAAGTCAGGCTCACCTTGTCGATGAACACCGTGTTGTCCTTCCCCGACAGGTTGGTCCCGACAAAGCCGATGGTGTGAAACGCCGCCGTCGCGGTGAAGCTCGCACTGTAGCTGACATAGGCCCCCGACCCCGGCAGGTTCGAGGCGATCACCTTGTCGTCCAGCGTGACGTTCCACGACTCGCCGCCGTTCGATACCGCGATCCGCTGCGCCGCGGAGTAGCTCAGCGTGTAGATCCGCCCGGGGATCAGGCCGCCCAGCGTCTGGCTGATTTTCGAGAACCCCTGCAGAAAGCCCGCCTGCTTTCCGGCCGGAGACGCCGGGTTGTTGAAGTCGCCGCCGTTCGCCACGATCCCGGAGCCGTTGCCGCCCCCGCCGTTAAAGGTCCAGCTGCCGCCGCCCGGCGTGTACTGGTAGCCGTTCACCACCGGCGTCTCGAAGCTCAGGTTCTGGTTCGTGTTCAGGATCGCGATCCGCACCGGCTGCGTGTCCGCGGAAGCGCCGTTGTTGAACAGCACCCGCGCAAAGACCTCGTGCCGCCCCGCGCCGCCGCCGCTCCAGGCAAAGCTGTAGGGCGCGCTGGTTTTGGTCCCCAGCAGGGTGATGCCATCGGCATAGAACTGCA
>JAQGPE010000391.1 GCA_028293225.1 Akkermansiaceae bacterium
ACGCCGATTTCAGTGCATAGACCTTCATCTCCGGCACCTCCACCGTCTGGCCTTCCGCTTTCACCGTCAGTTCATCGCTCTGCGGCAGCATGCAGGTCGTGTAGGAAAGCTCCCCGCCGTTCACGAAGACCTCCACGGAAGTCCGGTCGAGCAGGATCTCCACCGAGCGGATCTCGCCCGTCACCGGCGTCTTGGTCTCCCCGGCGATCAGCACCTTGGCCGTGAGCCCGATGATCACGCCGCGCAGGTTGAAGTTGACCCGGCCGCCCTCGGGAATGCTGACCTTGGCCTTGATGTGCAACAAATCGCGCTGGAGCTTTTCGCCGTTCGCACCCGTCGGCGGCATCAGGTCGCTGACCGCCCCGGGCTGCAGGCTCAGCGCAGTGCCCTCGAAGCTTTCGCCGTGCAGCGAGGCGATCTCCTTCACCGGCTCGCGGAACAGGCGCACGCCGTTGGGCGTCGTCCTCAAAGAAAGCTCACAGGGAAAGGACACCTGTTGGTTGAAGGGCATGTCCGGGTATTTCCCGCCCCGCATCCATGCCACCTGCACCCGCCGGCCGTCGCCCGTGCGGGTGTTTTCCCAGGTCTGCGTCGCGTAGAAATTCGGCCCCACATCACAGGCCAGTTGCGGGGTCTCGCCACTGAATTTCGTGCCGTCGAAGTCGCCCAGCGAGTACTTGCCGTCGCCGCGCACCAGCACCCATTTCTTCTCGTCCTTCTTCCCGTCCACCGGCAGCTCGAAGAGGTCCGGGCACTCGAAGCTGTCGGGAATCGCGCTCTGCTCGTCCTTCCACTCCAGCAGGTTCGCGGAGGTCAGGACGTGATAGGCCTTGTCGCCGTACATCACCATCACCCAGCGCTGGGTCGGCTCATGCCAGAAGACCTTCGGGTCGCGCTCGCCACGCTCCAGCACCGGGTTCTTGTCGTAGAGCTTCCAGGTCCGCCCCTTGTCCAGGCTGTAGGAAAGGCATTGGCTGCGGTTGTCCTGCCGCGACCAGAAGGCGACCAGCGGCGGAGCGCCCGCGCTGCCCAGCCCGGAGGTGTTCTTGTAGTCCACCACGCAGGTCCCGGACTGCACGCCGCTGTCCAGCTTCTCCTCCCAGAAGGCTGGCTCCAGCTCCTTCCAGTGGACCAGGTCCTTGCTGACCGCGTGGATCCAGCACTTGTTCCAGCGCTGCGCGAAAAGGTGATACTCGCCGTCGTAGTAGATCAGGCCGTTGAGATCATTCAGCCAGCCCTCCTGGCGCTGCCCGGGGTTCGGGCGGTCGACCGTCCACTGCCGCGCGGTGAAGTGAAACTGCGGCCGCCATTTTTCCTCATACAGCGGCGCGGTCACCAGCAGATGGCCGGGTGTGTTGGTCAGGACGATCTGGTCGACGGTCAAATGCCCGCCCTTGACGCTGGCGGCATCCACCAGCCGCAGGCGCGCCTTCTGCCCGGCCCACGGCTGCAGATCCCAGGTCACCTGCTGCAGCACCTCATTGCCCGTGCCCGGCTGGCTGCGCACCACCCGGCCGTTCACCAGCAGATCCAGGCAGGTCACCCGCTCGAAGTCGCCGCCGGAAATCCGGAAGGTCAGGTAGCGCCGGTCGAGGCGGATCTCCCCGGACGTCAGCGTGCCCTGGGCGTCGTCGCCCTCCGCCGCGCTGCTGGCCACTCCGACGCCCACCGCGTTCTCGATCCCCAGCTTCTTCAGCTCGGCCGCGCCCATCACCGGCGCTCCGCCGAAAGCCGGGCCGACCGCGATCCAGCCCGGCGCGCCGCGTTCGAAATCCCCCACCACCAGATCCGCGCCCGTGTCCTTTGGCGCCTTGGCGTCGTCCTGCCCGTCGCCATCCACATCGGTTTTTTTGGCCGGAGCGGGCTTCACCACGGGCTTTTTCCCCGGCTTCGCAGCGTCCGCCTGGCCCAGCGCCAGCACCGATCCCGCCATCAACAGTCCCGCCAATTTCCCGAAGTGCATCGCCATCTTTTACCCGTCTAACCAATCCCCCCTTTCCGGACAACGGCAATCCCCGCGCCTTTTCCCGCCCCGCCCCTCTCCGCCACTTCGGAAAAGTACCGCTTGCATCCCGCCCGCTTCCCGCTCCCGTAGCGGCAGTTTTCCATGTTCCACTTCAACGTCATCCGCGCGCTCACCACCCGCTACGTCCTGCTCTATGCGAAGAACCCGGTGCGCACCTTCGAGCTGTTCTTCTGGCCGCTCGTCCAGCTGATGGTCTGGGGCTTCCTGACCATGTATCTCCAGAAGCAGGGCGCGGCCAGCGCAGGCGGAAACAGCGGGGATTTCCCGAAATACATCACTTTCCTCATCGGCGGCATCATCCTCTGGGACGCGCTGTTCCGGGCCCAGCAGGGGGTCTCGATCTCCTTTCTGGAGGACGTCTGGACCCGCAACCTGCTGAATATCTTCGCCGCTCCGGTGAAGATGACCGACTACGTGGCCGCCACCTTCGTCGTTGGCGTTCTGCGCGTCGCCGTCACCGGCATCATGCTGGGGATCATTTCCGCCCTCGCCTACTCCTTCAACCTGCTGGACTTGCAGTGGGGGCTGATCGCTTACTACGGAAATCTGATGCTCTTCGGCTGGTCGCTGGGCCTCATTTCCATCGCACTGATCCTGCGCTGGGGCCACGGCGCCGAGTCGCTGGCCTGGGCCCTGCCCTTCATGATCCAGCCGTTCGCCTGCGTCTTTTACCCGATGTCCGCGCTGCCGCAGCATCTCCAGTTCGTCGCGTCTCTGTTTCCTCCCGCTCACGTCTTCGAAGGCATGCGCGAAGCGATCGGCACCGGCCACTTCGCCTTCCATCACTTCAACATCGCCCTGGGGCTGAACGCCATCTACCTGCTCCTCTCCGGCTGGCTGCTGCTCCGCGTCCTGCGCGTCGCCCGGGTCAAGGGCCTGCTGGTCAAAGCCACCGCCTCCTGACGGAGCCCACAGCGGGCAACCCTGCCTGCGGCGGAATCCCAACCGCGAATGGACGCGAATTGACGCGAATGGGAAAAAGAGGCGTTCGGCCCGGGAGCCTCTTCAAAATCCATAAATCCTGGAATCCGCCCATCGGGGTTTCCCGGGCTCGCGGAACCCCGAGGCCCATTCGCGTAAATTCGCGTCCATTCGCGGTTAGATCCATTCTCTCTGTCCGTGCCAAAGAGCGACCTTGCCAATCTAATGTAAATACCATATGCCCACGGGTGAATAAATCGACATTCACCATGAAAACCCGCCCATCCCCTCGCCCCGGCCACGGCTTCACCCTCATCGAGCTCCTGGTCGTCATCTCGATCATCGCCGTCCTCGCCGCCCTGGCCCTCACCGGAGCCAACATGGCCATGACCCGCGCCAAGGTCCTGGCCGCCAAAACCGACGAAAGCGCCATCCAGCGTGCCATCGACGCCTACGTCGCCGAATACGCCAAGCTCCCCGCCTTCTCCCGCGACGAGATTGACACCGCCTCCGCCGAGGGCCGCGAACTGATCTCCATCCTCCAAGGCACCGAGAAATCCGGCAGCGGCGCGCAAAACCCGCGCCGCGTCGTCTTCCTGTCCATGCGCGAGGGCAAGGCCAACGCCAACGGCATGATCTACGACAAGTCCGGGGAAGTCGCCGGCATCTACGACCCCTGGGGCAATCCTTTCCACATCGTCCTCGACACCGACCAGGACGGCGAGATCCCCGACCCGCTGCACAACGGCAACGCCCCGATCCGCCACCAGAACAGCGCCGTCTACACCGTCGGCTACGACAAAAAGCCCGACACCCAGGACGACGTGAAGACCTGGTGAGGTCCGGGCTCCCCCCCTCACGCCCGCTTCTTCCACGCGCCCAGGATCATGCCGCCGCCGCCGACCACGAACAGCAGCGGAAACCAGATCGAGTAGCCGGGGGCCTTCGACTCCGGCTCCAGGACCGAGGACGCGGGATTGGCCGGGTCGACCAGGCAGACGGTCGCCAAGCCCACCGGGTATTCCTTTTCCAGCTCCTCCGCCTGCTCGGGGCGGCTCAGCCACGGCGAGCCGCGCAGCTTCCAGCGGTCGCCATTGAAAGCCTGGCCCTGCCACTGGTAGCCGTAGAGCACGGCAAAGCGGTTCTCGACCATCTCCGTCGGGCCGATCTGGCGCTGCTCGGCCTCCGACTTCAAAATCACGCACGGCACCTTCGCCCAGTGGCCGATGTCCTCCGCGCGGGAAAAGCTCCGCCACATCAGCCAGGTGAAGACCGCCCCGGCCAGCGCCACCACCAGGCCGATGCCGGTGAGATACCACGCCGCTGCCAAGGATCGTTTCGCCGTCGCCATCCGCGGGACATAGACGCATTCCCCGCGGCTGGGAAGCGCGGGGTGAAAGCTTGGATCCAATCCAACCGCGAATGGACGCGAATTTGCGCGAATAAGACTTCCGG
>JAQGPE010000414.1 GCA_028293225.1 Akkermansiaceae bacterium
TGCCCTGATCCCCCGTCCGGAGACCGAAGATCTGGCGGAGTGGCTGCTGAAAAACGCCGCCTTTCCCGCCGCTGGCCGGATCCTCGACATGGGTAGCGGCAGCGGCGTACTCGGCCTGACCCTGGCCGCGGAACGGCCGGACGCTCAGGTGACGCTGGCCGACATTTCCCCGGACGCGCTGTCCCTGGCCCGGGAAAACGCGCAGTCACTGGCCATCGCGAACGCCGCTTTCGTGGAGTCGGATCTCTTCACTCATCTCGGCGGCCAGACCTTCGACCTGATCGTCGCGAATCTCCCCTACGTCCCCGAGGCCGACCGCGCCACCTTGACGCGGGAAGTCATGCACGACCCGGCGCTGGCTCTGTTCAGCGGCCCCGATGGGATGGACCTGATCCGCCGTTTCGTCCCCGCCGCGCTGGAGCATCTGGTGCCGGGGGGATGGCTTGCTTTGGAAATCGGCTACGATCAATCTGCCGTCACCGAAGCTCTTTTACGAGCCGCCGGATTCACCGACGTCTTGACGATCAGCGATCTCTCGGGCATTCCCCGCTTTCCCGTTTCCCGGCGCCCCGGCGCCTGACCCCCGGCCACGCTGCCGGCTTCTCTGCTCCAACCATGGAAAAACTTCTCGTTCACGGCGGCACCCCGATCCACGGCGCCATCACCATTTCCGGCTCCAAAAACGCCTCGCTGCCGATCCTGGCGGCCACCCTCCTCACCGATGAGGACTGCGTCATCCGCCGCGTCCCGGACCTCTCCGACACCAACTACATGGTGCAGATCCTGACCGGTCTCGGCGCCGATGTGGAGCGCTTCTCCGGCACCGTCCGCGTGACCGCCGCCGATATTCACGACACCGCCCCCTACGACATCGTCCGCCGCATGCGCGCGTCGATCTGCGTCATGGGCCCGCTGCTCGCCCGCAAGCGCCGCTGCGTCGTGGCGCTGCCCGGCGGCTGCGTCATCGGCGACCGCCCCATCGACCTGCACATCCGCGGCCTGGAAGCGCTCGGCGCGAAGGTCACCATCGACGCCGGCAACGTCACCCTGGAAGCTCCCGATGGCCTGAAGGGCGCGACAATCGACCTCTGCGGCACCCAGGGACCGACGGTTCTCGGCACCGACAACGTGATGATGGCCGCCACCCTGGCGGAAGGCATCACCACCATCACCTCCGCCGCCTGTGAGCCGGAAGTGGTCGATCTGGCTGATTTCCTCAACGCGATGGGCGCCAGGATCACCGGCGCCGGCACCTCGGTCATCACCATCGAGGGCGTGGAAAAGCTCAAAGGCTGCGTCCACAACGTCATCCCGGACCGCATCGAAGCCGGCACCTTCATGGCCGCCGCCGCCCTGGCTGGCGAGGGCGTCACCCTGCGCCGCATCCGCCACGACCACCTCACCGCGATCACCAACGCGCTGCGCAAGGCCGGTCACCAGGTCCACTTCAATGACTCCGGCGACGCCTGCACCGTGCACCGCGGCGATACCCCGATGTCGGCGGAAATCGTCACCGAGCCCTATCCCGGCTACCCCACGGACATGCAGGCCCAGATGACCGCGCTGTTCGCCACCACCCCGGGCACCAGCATCGTGGTCGACACCATTTTCCCGCAGCGCTTCATGCACTGCGCCGAGCTCAAGCGCATGGGCGCCGACATCCAGATCACCGATGGCAAGGCCGTGATCAAGGGCGTGGCCCAGCTCAGCGCCGCCCCGGTGATGGCCAGCGACCTGCGCGCCTCCGCCGCCCTGGTGGTCGCCGCATTGACCGCGAAAGGCACCACCGAGATCAACCGCCTCTATCACATCGACCGTGGCTACGAGCACATCGACGAGAAGCTCCACGCCCTCGGCGCGCACGTCGAACGCGTCCGGATGTAAGCCCGGAACACTCCAGCAAAAAGCCGCTCCGGATATCTCCAGAGCGGCTTTTTCTTTGAGGCCATGTCTTACCTTCGAGTTCCGCAGGACGCTTGTCGAAGGTGGCTGAACTGAGCGGAACGAAGTAGACTGACACGCAGTGTCAGCCCGCAGGGTTTGCCCGGCGGGGCAAATCAAGCATCCCGCTTCAGCACGAAAGGCTCACGACCGCAGGTCGCACTTCCTCTTCTTTCGGTGGGGAAAGCTCACTCATCCTTCAATGATCCAGCAGCCTGCGGCTGTAGGCTCTCAGTGCTGAAGCGGGACGCATCAGCCACTTTCGACAAGCGTTCCTCGACACGGAAGAGTCGCCTGGAGCTCTTCCTGAACCATTCTTCACGGCTCAAAAGCGCTGATCACCGGCCGGCCCCAGAAGTCTTCAGGGATCGGCACGCCCAGCAGCCACAGGGCGGTCGCGGCGGTGTCGTATTGGACCACCGCAGCGTGAATCGTGAAGCCCGGCTTCACGCCCTTGCCCCAAACGACCCAGGGAATGGTCACGTCTTCCGTGGAGGAGGAGCCGTGCGTGCCGCGGATGATGCCGTTCTTGTCCTGGATGTCGTGGCCACCGTGGTCAGCAGTCAGGATAAAGACGCTGTCGGCCGTCAGGCCTGCCTTGTCCACGGCGTCACGAATGACCTTCAGCGCCTTGTCGGTATCGGCGAAGGCCTTCATCTTTTCCGGTGAATCGACGCCGAACTGATGGCCCATCACATCAGGATCGCCGAAGTGAATGAAGCACAGTCCGGGCTTCAACTCATCGACATGGCTGGCGAATTCCTGCGCCACGTTCCCGCAGGTCTGATCCTTGGCCGGGAAGTCGAAAAAGTCCACCGTGCCCGGCAGATTCAGATGCTCGAATTTCTGCTTCGACACGAACATCGCCGTGCTGATGCCCTTGTCCTTCGCTTTCGCCAGCCCGAAGATCGTCGGCACCTTCACCAGCCCCTTGTCAGGCTGATAGTCGTTCCAGTCGATCTGGTGCTTCTGGATGCCCACGCCCGTCAGCATGGAGGTGTGCGACGGCAGCGTCAGGCTGGGCACGATGGTGTAGGCCTCCCAGGTGTGAGCCCCTTTGGCGGCCATCTCCTTGAACAGCGGCATCTCGGCCTTTTCGATTCCTGCCGGGGCTCCCTGGTCGAAGCTGATGATGAAAACGTGCTTCGCCCGCGGCCCGGCAGTCTCCGCGGAGAAAGCACTATGAACCGGCAGCAGCGACAGCAGAAGAAGGGTAAGCGTGGATTTGAACTTCATGGCAAAAGGACACCTCCGGATACGCCCCGCCGGCCGGAAAACTTTCCCGCCATGAGC
>JAQGPE010000438.1 GCA_028293225.1 Akkermansiaceae bacterium
TGCAGTTCCATGACTTCGCGGAAGACGGGCGGCCGCAGAACTACCCGGTGATCGCCGGGACCGAGACGCTCTATCCTTACGCGCCGCAGATCCGCCACGCCTTCATCAACTCCCGCGACCGCCGCAACCTGCTGGCGGCGGGGCTGCCGGCCGAGAACTCCCTGCTGCTGGCCAATGCGATCACCGCGCCGCCGCAGACCAAGGCGCTGGAGAGGCCGCCGGAGCAGCCGCTGGTGTTGTATCCGGTGCGCGGGATCCGGCGAAAGAACCTGGGCGAGCTGTTCCTGCTGGCGGCGCTGGCGCCGAAGGGCAGCCGCTTCGCGGTCTCGCTGGGACCCGGCAATCCGCGCTGGCTGCCGTATCACGAGGAATGGGCGGCTTTCGCGGAGGACACCGGACTGCCGGTGTTGCTGGACGTGGTGGGCAAGATTTCTCCGGCGCCAAAGGCCCTGCGCACCTTTGCGAGCTGGGTGCGGCACTCGACCCATTTCATCACCACCTCGGTCTCGGAGGGCTTCGGGCTCGGGTATCTGGAAGCGGCGGCGATCGGCAAGCCGCTGCTGGGGCGGAATCTGCCGGAGGTCACCAATGACTTTGCCGGGGAAGGCATCACGCCGGGCCGGCTCTATGACCGGCTGCTGGTGCCGGCTTCCTGGGTGGGGATAGAAACGCTACGCCAGCGACTGATCCGCAGCCTGCGGGGGACGCTGGAGACCTATGGTCAGTCGATGTCCAACCAGCAACTGGACAAGTCCTTTGCCGCGATGATCCACAAGGGGCACCTCGATTTCGGCAACTTGCCGGAGGATCTGCAACGCCAGGTGATCCACCGCCTGCTGGCGGGTGACGGCGCCGATGCCGTGCTGGTGCAGACCGGCGGCGACTTTTCCCCGGCCAGGGCCTGGCTGGGCAAGACACTGAAGCAAAAGAAGCCGACGGCGACCGTGGAGCAGTTGGAGCCCTACTCGACGGCCAACTACCAGGCCGAGCTGGAGGCGCTGTATGCAGAGGTCCTCGCGGCGAAGCCGGAAGACCCGCGCTATCTGCCGAAGCACAAGGTGCTGGCGGAGTTCCTGAAGCCGGGTTCATTCAAATTCCTGTGTTCCTGAAATGACCGAGCCTGATTCTGCTGCGCTGCCGGTCCGGGCGGTTTTGTTCGATGTCTCTGGAACCCTGCTGGACGCCTCCGCGGGCGACGGCACCGCGCCGGAAGTTGCCCTGGCAGACATCATTCCAGCGTCGCATCCGGAACTGCTGAAGGATCTGCGCAAGGCGGTTCAATCGGCCCACGCGGCATCGCCTTTCCCCCACCCCGAGATCGACATCCGGGAGATGTGGGCGCAGTTGCTGCCGGCGTGGCCGGAGGACGAGATCGAGAGGTTTGCGCGCCAGGTCGAGGACCTGCTGACGCCGGCGGTGGAGATGCGCGGGGCGGCCGCGACGCTGCGGGGGCTGGCCTCGGCAGGGCTCACCATGGGGATTATTTCCAATGCGCAGTTCTACACGACGGGAGTGATGGAGCGGTGTCTGGGCGGGACCTTTGAGCAGTTGGGGTTCGATCCGCTGCTGTGCTGGTTTTCCTGGGAGCACCGGCGGGCCAAGCCGGATCCGTGGTTGTTCGAGACGGCGCGGGCCAAGTTGTTAGAGCGCGGGATTTCCGCCGGGGAGACTCTCTATGTGGGGAACGACGTGATGCGGGACATCATACCAGCGGCAGCGTGCGGGTTTCGTACGGCGCTTCTGGTAGGTTCGCCGGAGCTGCGGTTGCATGGGCACACGGCGGAGGAAAGCGGCGCCACGTATTTGCCGCGGGGGCTGGAGGAGATCCTGGGGATCGCGGGGGTGGCAAGAGCGCCAAAGATTGAAGATGACTCCTCCACTCTTCCCTGAGCCACAGATCAGCGCTTCACCGGTTTTCCGGATCGCGCTGATTCCACGGATGAGAGGCAGGGATTTGGATTTGCGATGCAGGATGAGGGCGCTTCCCTCAAGGCTCGCATCACCAGCGCCCTGAGCCGGAATTTTGGCATCCCGGGCTCTGGCGCCTTCGATCAACAGACCCTATCCAGGCAGGTTGATGGCTTGAAGGGATCGATCAAAAACAAAGGGGTCAGTCCTGGCCGCAGTGCCGGAGGAGATCCTCCAGCTGATCACGTTGGGGCGACAGGCGTCCGAAATACCGCCACGCCACACCGGCGGCGGAAACGAACAGAATCCCACCAAAGAAAGAGCCCATCGACGTGAGTTCACCGGCCGAAACCTTGCCCGCCGCATGCAGATGCCGCATTGCCAGGGCCAGCAGAGGAATCATCACAAGATAGAGCGCTCCGACCCATTTCAGCTGCGATCTGCTGGTCCGGTTCGCTTCCAATTCCCCGCGCAATGAATCCACCAGCGGCTTCTCTCCGGGTGACCTCCGGGCTGCAGGACGCAAGTGCTGGCGGAGGAAATGAATGGCGAATCCCCAAGGCACGAGCAGCAAGGGAAGCAGACTCCATTCCCGGGCCAGATCCGTCTTTCCGAGGACGACGGCCCGGATGACAACTCCGGTGCCAATCACCAGCCAGATGAAGGTGTTGGCAAGCCAGATGGACTGGAAGCGACGGCGGCGGATCATTCGGCGTGCGAAATCTTCCGCCAGCATCTTTTGCTCGGGAGCGGGCAGATGATCGTGGGAGGATTTCCAGTTTTTTTGCAATTCAGTGAGGTTCATGGTGGTTTCCTTTCAGTGTTTGGGAGAGTTGGCTTTTGATGCGGCTAATTTTGATGCCGATGTTGCTTTCCGTGAGGCCGAGGATCTCCGCCATCTCGCGGTAGCTCAGACCGTCCAGCCACATCAGCATCAGGGATCGATCCAGAGGCCTGAGCTGGTGGATCGCGACGTAGAGTTGTTCGAGACGTTCCCCGGTGGTGGATTCCGGCTCCGGGCCTGACAGCGTACCGGCGTCGGCGCTGTAGCATTCGACCCTGAGCCGGTAGTTCTTCTCCGAGCGCGTCCACATCAGCGCGGCGTTGTGGCATACCCTGTAGAGGTAGGTGGTCGGCTTGGCCTGGTTGCGGTATGCGGGAATGGATTTCCAGATGGCCAGCATCACCTCTTGAAGCAGGTCATTCCGATCGGCGCCGGCCGCGAAGCCGTTGACGACATGATGCAGGATTGCGCCGTGTTCCTGGGTCCAGGCGACGAATTGCTTCTGATGTTCGGAGGTATTCACTTGGCTTCTGTTTCATTGGAAGCAGCAGGGCGTCTTTTCTTACAACAAAGCGGCAAATGATTTGGACCGCCTTTGCGGGCATCGTTGACGGATGTCGTCATCAAACCTCCACGAGCAGCGGCACGGTTGATTCGCCGG
>JAQGPE010000491.1 GCA_028293225.1 Akkermansiaceae bacterium
GGAGCGACGGCCACCCAGGCTGACATCGTGGACATGGGCAACGCCTCGTTTCTGCCGGCGATCATCGCCAGCGGCCAATTGACTTTCTCCGCCTGGATCAAGACCACGGACACCACCGGCAACCGCAATACCGTGGTCTTCGCCGGAGATGACACCTCCAGCAACGTGTACTCCGATCTCGGGGTGGCCGCGGGGCAGACCGGCTTCCTGGGCGCAGCCACCGCCCGCAACCGTCCTGCGGCGGCCCCCGTTGGCCAACAGTCCGGCATCTACAGTTCGCCGGCCGTGCCTCCCGTCAACGATGGTAACTGGCACCACCTGGCGATGACCGTCAACCAGTCAACCTCTCTGCTCACCCTATGGGTGGATGGGGTCGTGGCGAACACTCAGTTCATGTCGCTGGCCGCGTTCCCGGCCTTCAACAACTTCGAGATCGGCCGTCTCGGGCGCTCGTCGCCCACCGATCCTTTCAGCGGACAGATCGATGACGTCCAGGTCTATGACCAGGCCCTCGCCCCTTACCAGATCGCCTACCTCAAGAATCATCCGGGCCAGGAATACATCCCGGCCGATACGGATGGCGACGGCTTGGACGACGCCTGGGAAATCTTCTACTTCGGAAACATCACCGCACAGGACGGCTCCGGTGACCCCAACGGGGATGGCATTCCCAACTCGCAGGAGCAGACCCAGGGCACCAACCCGGGCGTCCTGCCGGCGATCAAATCCGCGGCCTTCATCGCCGGTGGCGACTACGTCATCAACTTCACCGGCAATCCCAACACCACCTATCAGGTGAAGAAATCGACGACCCTTGCCGGCTTCGAAGCCCTGACTCCCGTGCTGACCGGCACCACCGATGGCGACGGCAATGGCTCTGTCACGGTGCCAGCCGCGCAGGCCGCGGGCCCGGCGGGTTTCTACCGTCTGGAGATCCCGTAGTCTTCACGATTTTCCCAGGCTCCTGCCGGCCGTCCTGCTTGGGGAAGGCGGTCGGCTTGATTTCCGGTCCCGGCTCATTCTGCATGGAGGATCTTATCGAGAATCCGGGTCAGCTCCGCCACCTCGCCATCGGAGAGTGAATCGGAGAACCACTCGGAAATCCCGCTGCTGTAGACCGGCCAGACCTCTCTCAGCACCTGCGTGCCTTTTTCGGTGAGGACGACTTCCAGGCCACGCTTGTCCGTGGCGCAGTTCTCCCGGCGCAGGTAGTCGCCTGCTTCCAGCTTGTCCACCAGACGCGTCAGGCCGCTCCGGCTGAGCAGTACCTCGTCCGCCAGCTCGGACATGCGCAGACGCTTTCCCGCCGCCTCATGGAGAGCGAACAGGACGTCATACCACATCAATGCTGGCAGCCCCTCCGCAGCCAGGCGGCGCTCGATCTTCGCCACCACCTGCGCCTGCACCGTCAGAAGTCCGCGCCAAGCGGCCAGACGCGGTTTTGACAATTTCCTGCTCATGCCGGAGTCTGGAAAATAGTAGTTGCGCGTGCAAGTAATTCCAGGAAAGTGATTGCGTATGCAACTACATGCCGCTCGCGAAACTCTCCACTCTTCCCTAGGCACCCTGATCCTCAGGCTT
Organism: Akkermansiaceae bacterium; assembly: GCA_028293225.1. Classification (GTDB taxonomy): domain Bacteria; phylum Verrucomicrobiota; class Verrucomicrobiia; order Verrucomicrobiales; family Akkermansiaceae; genus Haloferula. Next base: position 1,582 of record JAQGPE010000491.1, read on the forward strand.
GCCCTGGCCACCGTCATGATCGCTCATGCGTTGCTAAAGCTGCTGGTCTTCACCCTGCCTGGAGCCGCTGCGTTCTTCGCCGCCCATGGCTTTCCCGGCTGGACCGCCTATCCGGTCTTTGCGCTGGAACTCGCAGGTGGCCTCCTTCTCGCCGCCGGTGTCGCGGTTCGCATCGTCTCCCTGGTGCTCATCCCGGTCATGCTCGGCGCTTTGGCCGTGCACCTGCCGAATGGCTGGATGTTCACCGCTCCGGGCGGTGGCTGGGAGTACATCGCACTGATCCTAGCCGCTCTCGCCGCCCAGGCCCTTCTTGGCCCGGGTGCGTGGGCCTGGGATGTCCGCAGGAAATCTCCCGCACCGTCCGGGTCATGAACCGGAGTTCGGTCGCGACGCCTCCAACAGAGCGATGAGCTTCCGCAGCCGCCTCTCCCGGACCTCGGCAGAGGTGGCCTTCAGCAAAGGGAGAACATGAACGTATTGCGCGCTCTTCGACAATCGCCCGAAGGCCTCTTCCGCACTTCCGTGGCGGGCCAGCGCCGCAGTCACGTCTGCGGGTATCTCCGACCGGCTCTGCGGTCCATAGGCAGCGGCCCAACGTCCATCGGCTTGAGCCGCGGCAATCTCCGCAAAGCCCGCCTCCCGCATCCGCCCCACCTCGATCAGTGCCTCCGCCCGCTTCACATTGAGCAGGGACCATGGACTCTTCGACCGCCGTGGTGAATAGCGCTGGAGGTAGTGGGTCTGGTCGTGGCTGCGCCGGTGACTGTCGATCCATCCGTAGCAGAGCGCCACATCAAGTGCGTCGCCGATCACCATGCCCTTCTTCTCGAAGCCCTTTTTGGCGATCAGCAGCCAGACCTCGCCGTGATCACGATGATGCCCGGCCAGCCATGCCTCCCATGCGATGGCGTCGGGAAAGTTAAGGATCTCTCCTTGAGACGGCGGCGGCATGGCTCTGGAGGACGCTAGGGGTTGGCGGCCTTGCGCTTGTGGATGATCAGGGTATTTCCCGCAGGATCGAAAACGATCGCCATCCGGCAGACCGGCGTCTCGAAAGGCTCCATCTTGAAAGTCGCGCCGTGCTTCCTCAGAGCCGCGACGCTGGCGTCGAAATCCGCCGCCTCCAGCCCGCAGCTTGGACCATGCGGATTCGGCTCGATTCCCGGCGCTTTGCCGATGCTGAAGGTGTGGCCTCCCAGGTCATACTCCACCCACCCGCGGTCCTCGCCATTTAAGATGACCTCGGAAGGAACCAAGCCCAGAACCTCTTCATAGAAAGCCCGCGAGGCAGCGAGATCGACGGCGGGGTAGCAGGTAAAAGCGACTTCGGTGAAAGACATGGCTGGATTCGTTTCTCAAGACCCTGTCCTCTGGGAGTTGTCTTGGCAAGATCGCGAGAGATCTCCTCCATCCCAGGGCGGGGCAGGGGAGGCGGCAATCCGCGCTGGCAATCAGGCGTTAAAATTCCGCAACCGCCCGGGATCGCACTTCCCGCCGGACGGTTACTTTCGTGGCCTTGCGATGAAACTTCACTTCTCGTTCCTGCAGCTCCCACTCCGCGCCGCGATCCTCGGCGCTTCGCTTCTGTCCACTCCCTTCGCCTCCGCTGAAGACGCCGCGGCGAACAAGCATTGTCCGATGATGACCGAGGACGATGTGGAGGAGGAACACCAGGTGGAGTTCAAGGGCATCCCGGTCGCCCTCTGCTGCGGCAAGTGCGAGCGCCTCTGGAAAGCGGATGAAAAGGCCACCGCCTACTACGTGAAGGTCGCCACCGAACTCGGCCTGCTGCCGCAGTTCAAGGGCAAGGAAAAGGAACTCGGCCTCGACGCCATCGAGCTGCTTCCCCAGCGCTACTGCCCCATCAACCGGAAGAGCCTCGTTACTCCCTATAGCCCGTCCACGGAATATCAGGGCGTGAAGGTCTACTTCTTCAACGACAAGGCCAAGGCCGCCTGGGAGAAGGATCCGGACGCCGCGGCGAAAAAGGCCATCGAGGCCGGGATCCTGCCGCAATTGAAGAAAGCCGCCTGAAGCCCTCGATCCATTGCCCACGCTTATGAAGAAAAAATCCTTCTACTTCGGCCTCCTCGCCGCCTGCCTGTTGACTCCCATCGCTCCCGCCCACTCCGTGTGGGTCGAGCCGGGTCCGGAGGGCGCGCTGGTCGTCCGCTTCGGTGAACTCGACGGCGATGTGGAGAAATCCCCCGGCTATCTCGATTCCCTCGCCACCCCGGTCGGCACCATCCTGCCGGTGACTGCGGAGACCAAGACACTGGAGTCGGAGAAAAAATCCGACCACTACACCCTCGGCGGAGCAAAGCCGGATCAGGCTCTCGTCGCTGAGTCGACCTTTCCCGTCATGGGCGCGGAGGGCAAACCCGCCCGCCGGCCGATCTTCTACAGCCGCTGGCTACCCGCCGACGGGGACAAGGTCGCCGGCCAGCCCTCGCTGACCCTGGACATCGTCCCGAGCGGAAATCCCGGAGAGGTCCGGGTCTATTTCCGCGGCACGCCCCTGCCGGGCGCGAAGGCCCAGCTCAACGCCCCGGACGGCAGCCATACGCCGCTGAAAACGGACGACGACGGCCTGGTCAAATTCACCTGCGACGAGCCCGGCCGCTGGGTCCTGACCGTCCCCGGCTACAGCGAGG
>JAQGPE010000499.1 GCA_028293225.1 Akkermansiaceae bacterium
GTTTTCCTCCGGCACGTTGCCATCGCCGATCCCGGCCGGAACCTTGGCGATCCCCTGGGTGGCGTTGTCGCAAAGGCCGACGAATACCGCGATGCGCTTCTCCGCGGCGCGGGCGGCGGGCGTGATCACCAGCAGCGACAGCGACAGGCAGAGGAGAGTGCGCGGGAGCATCACTTGGTAGCCTACCGGAAAGCCCGCATGCCTCAAGCCCGGTCCCGCGCCGGCCTCACTTCAGCGCCGCCCGCAGCCACTCGACCCAGGCCTTTGCCTGGCCCACCCGGAATGAAAGCCCCCGGCCGTCCTGCAGCTGAATGGTTAGCCGCCCCGAACTCCCCGTCACCACCCGGATCTTTTCCAGGGGGATAAGCGACGGCGGAGCGGACCGCTCCGCCCCGCGCGGAAAATAGACCAGCGTCTCATCCGTGATAAAAAGCTCCCCGCCGTTCGCCGGGCCGCCACACAGGATCCGGTGACCGGGCACCTCCGGCAGCCTGCCCCGCACTCTCGCCTCCGAGTTGCGAATCGACCACCTCCACACCACGATCCCGGCCAGGTAGATGCCCCCGATTGTCAGGAGCAGATCCAGATGCCCCACTCTCAAATTCACCGCCAGACCGATGGCGAAAAAAGGCAGGCCCAGCCATCTCGGGCCGCTGTGGATCTGCTGGAAGTCCGGTGCCGGAAATCCCCGCGCTTCCATGGCACCCCGCAGCACCTCCAGCCACCGCCGCGGGCTCCGGCTCGAAAACGTCCGCACTCTGCCCGAGCGATCGGATAAAGTCACATCCCCGATCGCGAAGTGCCCGACTCCGATCAACTGGTCCAGCGGGATCACCCATTCCTCCGCTGACTCGGTGAGCGGCCGCCGGCAGAAGATGATCTCCCGGTCGGTCAGAAAGAGGTAACCGCGCCTTGCAAGCAGCCTGCGGCTGACCTTCACATTCCCGCCCCACTTGGCGACGTGCCCGCGGAAAACCGGCAGCACCCTCTTCAGCACCGCGTTGCTGTCCTGACCCAGACAGTGCCACCAGCTCATCACGCCGACCACCAGCGGCGCGATCATGATCCAGTGCCTGAAGCCGTCGAAATTCCGGGAAATCAGATAGATCATGCCCACCACCACGCCATTGCCCATGACCAGGCCCGTCGTCCTTTCCGCCATGGAAATCGCAGGCATGATCCGCATGCCTTCTCCAGCGGCCAGCTCCTTCGGCACCTGGCGCGGCGCGGCGTAGGGATTGAATTCCACACCCGATGTCTGCCTGACCGCAAACCCGCGACAAGGCGAAACGCAGGATCCTGCCGTGCTTCATCATTCAGGGAGCCAGGGCACGAAAAAGCCCGTCCCGGTGAAAGGAAGGGCTCTTCAAAAAATCGCTGGACCCGCAGGCTCAGTGAACGCTGACCGGCGTGCCCACCTTGACCTTGCCGTAGATGATCGGGATCACCGCGCGCGGGCCGCGGACGCAGGCGTGCGAAGCCGGGTAGCGCGGCACATTACCGATGTGGTGGCCCACGCCGTCCCAGGTCAGACGCATCCAATAAGGCATCGGCGCGCCGACGAACTTGGCGCCTTCCGGCGGCACGTCCTTGCGGGAGTCGGCATCGCTGACCAGCACGTCGCCATTCGCATCGACGATCTTGCCGAAGGAAACGGAGGCCTTGTCGATCTGCTTCTCCAGGATCTTGTAGTCGCCGGGAGGCGTCGGGCGGGAGGCCTTGCCGGTGGAAACCGGGTAGTCGATTGCCACCTCATCGCCGTTCATGAAGAAGCCGCGCTGCTTTTCGATGGAGATGATCACGTGGGAGTTGGACTCGTTGGTCTTCGCCAGCACCTCGTCGTTCTTCCAAACCTTGGAGGTCTTCGGGTAATCCTTCGACGCCTTGAAGTGGTCGTAGGTGCCGGGCGGGAAGGGATTCACTTCCTCGCCCTTCTTATCGACGAGCTTGCCGTCGGGACCGGGCTTGGGGGTTGTCGCGCAACTGGCTAAGAGCAAAGCGAGCGTCGCGGAGACGAGACTTAGAATGGAGACACTTGATTTCATGGCTGGCTGGGCGGGCGGACCTATAGACACTTTCGCCCAAAGCGCAACTACGGAACCAGTTCTCCTTCAAGGCGGGGGCGACAGCGCGTCCGCTCTTTTGAGGAGCGACGCGGCGGCCTCGGCGTTTTTCCCCTGCTGCTGCCACAGCCCGGCCAGCTGGCGCATGGCCGCGGCGGTTTCCTTTTTCCGGTCGGCGGGAAAAGCGCGGATTGCCTGGCGCAGCCGCTCCTCCGCGGCGGGGAGCTGGCCGCCTTCCACCAGCGAGTTCGACGACTCGACCAGGAAATCGGGCTCGGAGGCCGGGCCGTCCTTGCCGGAAAGCTGCTCGGCCTCGCGGAACAGGCGCGACGCCTTGGCCCGGGTCTCCGGATCGCGGCGGGTGGCGATCGCCAGACGCGCGGCCAAGCCGGCGTCGTCGGGGTGGAAGTAGACGGCCTTTTCCAGCAGCAGGCGGGCGTCGCGTGGGCGCTCCGCGTCCAGGAATTCATCGGCCAGGGCCAGGAAATCCGACGGGCTGCCGCCGCGGTTCTTCAGGGCATCGGCCGCGTGGGGCAGCGCCTCGGCCACCTTGCCCTGACTGCGATACAGCTTGGCCAGCGTCTGGTGGGCCAGGCCCTGGCGGGGATCAATGGCGATCACATCCAGCAACTCCTTTTCGCCCTCGGCCTCGCGGTTGGCGGACAGCAGCAGCACGCCGAGGCGGGTGCGCAGTTCCAGCGAGGACGGCACCTCACGGACATGCAGGGTCAGCATTTCGATCGCTTCCGGCAGGTTCTTGCGCTCGCGGAAGTTCTCACTGGCGGCGCGGGCGAAGCTGGCGCTGCCCGGGTGCCGCCGCAGGGTCTCGCGAAAGAGCGTGTCGAGGCGGTCGAGCGCGGCCTTGTCGGCGGCGGAGAAGAGCGTCTTGGCCAACTCCGCCGCGGCCACCACTTCGGCGGGAGACGGCTCGGAAGCGGAGACGAGCTGGTCGTAGAGCTTGGTGGAGAGGTCGCGCTTCTCCCGCTGCTCATAGAGGCGGAACAGGCGGCGGATCACCCCGAGGTTGCGCGGCTCGCGTTTGTGGGCGGCCTCCAGCACGGCGGTCGCCTCCTTGGCAACGAAGTCGTCGCCGGGAGCGTTCTCGCGCAGGAAGTCCGCGTAGATGACCTGGGATTCCATCTCGTCCGGATGGCGCTCCGCGAGTTCACGATAGAGGGTGGTCGCGCCTTCCAGATCGTGGTTGGCCATCCGCAGGCGCACGCCGCGCTGGACCAGCGATATCGCGTCCGGGTCTTCAGTGCGGGCCTTTTCGAAGCCCCTGGCCGCGGCCTCGTGGTCGCCGCGCTGCTCGGCCAGCACCGCGTAGGCGAAGTCGAGATGCGGGGAGGCTTGCTCCGCCGCCGGCAGCGCACCGGTGGTCAGCAGGGAAAGCAGGCAGAGCGACGCGCGGATCACGGCAGGCAGCATAGCCGGATGGGATGAGCGGGCAATGCCGGGGTTGGGATCAGTGGATCATCATCTGCCTGAACCCATGATAGTGCCCGTAAAGAAGCACGAAGATCAGAACCAGCCCGCCGCCGAAGGCCAGCCCGGCGCTCCAGCGCACCCGCCACGGATCCATCCCGCGGATCGGATCAAAATGAAACACCGGCAGCAGCGGGAAGACCGCGAGGATGCCGCTTGCGACCCGCACCCACGGCTCCGAGCCAAAGGCGGCAGATGCCACTCCGGCAGCTACCAACGGAAGACCAAAGAATCCCGAGAGCTCGACGGGAAGCTGGGCGGCCCGTCCGAAGTCGGCATGGACCAGCGGATCATGGATCGCCCGGTTCGCATAACAAGCCACACCGAGACACCAGAGTAGATGCAGCGGAGTCAGAAGGAGAGCCGAGAGGGACAGGAGGAAGAGGGTCAGCATGCCTTGATACCGCAAGATCTTACCGGCCCGTGAGGAGAAGATGAGCGTT
>JAQGPE010000507.1 GCA_028293225.1 Akkermansiaceae bacterium
CCGTGGAAATTTCCATCGGCGGCAAGAATGTTAGCACCACCATCGAGGGCCGCGAACGCATCCCGATCCAGATCCGCGTCCCGCGCAGCGAGCGGGATGACATCGAAAACCTCGGCCGCATTCTGATCGCTGCCAAGCCCGGCATGAACGCCCCATCCGCTGCTCCGCCCAGCGGCATGGCTGGTGGCGTCCCTACCGCCGAAACCACGCCTTACATCCCCCTCGCCATGGTCGCCAAGATCACCCGCGAGATCGGCGCCAACGAAATCGCCTCCGAAAACGGCCTCCTCCGTTCATACGTCCAGGCCAATGTCCAGGACCGCGACCTCGGCAGTTTCGTCGAGGAGGTGGAGCAAAAGCTGCACACGCTGAAATGGGACGGGATGAGCTACAAGATGACCGGCGACTACGAGAACCAGCGCCGCTTCGTAAAAACGATGTTCCTAGTATTTCCCGTCGTCCTGCTGGTGATCTTCGTGCTGCTGTATTTCGTCTACCACAGCGCGCTGGAAGCAGCCCACGTCATGCTCGCCGTGCCCTTCGCGCTCAGCGGCGGCGTGCTGCTGCAGAAGCTGCTCGGCTACCATTTCAACGGCGCCGTCTGGGTCGGCTACATCGCCCTTTTTGGGACCGCCGTGCAGACCGGCGTGGTGATGGTGGTCTACCTGGAGGAAACGGTGAAAGCCCGCATCGCAGAGAAAGGCAGCGCTTTCACCTATGAAGATCTGGTCCAGGCCGTGAAGGACGGCGCGCGCCTGCGGCTGCGTCCCAAGGTCATGACCGTCGCCACCATCGTCGCCAGCCTTCTCCCGATCATGTGGAGTCACCGTCAGGGCGCGGAGATCATGAAACCCCTCGCCACTCCGGTCATCGGAGGGATGATCTCCAGCCTGCTGCACATCTTGATCGTCACCCCGGTCATCTTCCTGTGGCTGCGCGGCCGGGAACTGAAACGCGGCCAGCTCCAGCACAGTCTGGGCATCGAAGAAGTGCCTGTTTCTACCTGAGAGCTCCCAATCCCTGCCTATTTAGCTCTAGCGGCTGCTAGGACTTCAAACCGGCGATCAACCGATCCACCACCTCATCCGGCGTGCCGACGTTGGTGATTTCCTCCATGTCCTCACCTTTCTCCAGGGTGGCGAACTGGGAATCCAGCAGCGACGGCGGCATGAAATGGCCTTCCTCCCCGCGATGCGCGATCCGGTGCCGGATGTCGTCCGGATCGACACTCAGCAGCACGAAATGGATCTCGCCCGCCAGCTCCCGAAGGTGGTCCCGGTAGGCCTTCTTCAGAGCCGAGCAGGCCAGCACGACATCCTCCCGCTTCGCCAGCTCAGCGCCGAGGATGTCCAGCCAGCCGGCCCGGTCCTCGTCGTCCAGAGGGATGCCCGCCTTCATCTTGGCCACATTGGCCGCCGGATGAAAGGAGTCGGCATCCAGAAAAGTCGAGCCCAGCCGCTGCGCCAGCGCGGTCCCGATGGTCGTTTTGCCACTGCCACTGACTCCCGCGACGACGATTCTCATTCCTCCTCTCATCACGCATCATCGGCCCGCGGTCAACCGCTGGTGCTGGCTTCGATTGCACTGGCAGCAAAACGCGCCATGCCTCATCATCGGATTGTGCAACGTCGCAGCGGCCAAATCGCAGGAGAACTGGAGCAGGAAATCCTGGCGGGCAAGCTGCCGCCCGGAGAGCGCCTGCCGTCCGAAGAAAAGCTCTGCGAACAGTTCGGCGTCAGCCGCACCGTCATCCGCGAAGCCATCCAGCAACTCCGCGGCCGCGGCCTGCTGCGCACCCTGAAGGGCTCCGGCTCCTACATCGCCGACCCGAGCCTCGACTCACTCGGCAGCGCTGTGGAGAGCTACTCCGTGCTCGCTGAGGAAAGCGATTTCCTGGAACTGATCGATTTCCGCATCCTGATCGAGACCGAGTGCGCACGCCTCGCGGCCCTGCATGCCGGCGAGCAGGTCATTCGGGAACTCCAGCGGATCCTCGAGACCATGGAAAAGGTCAGCGGCACCCGCTCGAAGTTCAGCAAAGCCGACATCGCCTTCCACCTCACCATCGCCCGCGGCTCGGGAAATAGCATCTATTCCATCCTGCTCGGCGCCCTGGAGCGCCGCTGCATCGAGTTCGCCCAGGTCAACCGCGGCGACGGCGACTGGTACACGCCGGTCATCGACGGACACCGCCTGATCCTCGAAGCGATCGAAGCCGGTCTCCCCGACAAAGCCGCGGAAGCGATGCGCAAGCACCTGCTCTCCTCCCGCCGCCACTTCGTCGACATGGATCGCTGAGACTCCGTCACGGTATTGCGCTTTTCCCGTTGTGGGAAGAGCCGTATATCCGGGGTGGCTTTATGACTCGTCTCCGTCAAATTCTCGGCCTCCTCCTCGCCTGTTTCATGGCCGGCGGCGCTTCCCTCGGTGCTGTGACCCCCTCGATTTCCGCGGGAATCGGCTTCGGACTTTTCCTGAAAGCCGACGGTTCCGTCTGGGCGTCAGGCCGTTTCCTTTCCGAGTCCAACAATGACCTGCACACCACGCCCGTTCCCGTCATCGCTGGAGTGACAGCCGTGTCGGCCGGCGGATACCATGGCCTTTTCCTCAAAGAAGATGGTTCCGCCTGGGCTGCCGGAACCAACGCTATGGGACAGCTCGGCGACGGCACCTCTGTCAAACGAACCGAACCGGTTCAGATCATGACGGAGGTGAAGGCCCTCTCAGCGGGCCAGAAATCCAGCTTCTTCCTGAAAACCGATGGCTCGGCCTGGGCCACTGGTCTGAACGATCTCGGCCAGCTTGGCGACGGCACCACGACGAACCGTTTCACCCCGGTTCAGGTCATGGAGGATGTCCAGGCCATTTCCAGTGGAGCAAATCACACGCTGTTTCTGAAATCGGACGGCTCGGTCTGGGCTGCGGGCTCGAATCAATACGGCAAATTGGGAGACGGGGCGGGAAACGATCACCTGAGCCCCGTTCAGATCATGACCGGAGTCCGGGCCATCGCAGCAGGAGACAACCAAAGTTTGTTCGTCAAAACCGATGGGACGCTCTGGGCCGCGGGCCACAACGGTTTCGGACAACTGGGTGACGGCACCCGGGAAAACCGGGCCCTTCCGGTGCAGGTGACCACCGGCGTCCAGAGAGTCTCGGCAGGACTGAATTTCAGCCTCATTTTGAAGACCGACGGATCAACCTGGGGCATGGGACAGAACCAAAGCGGGAACCTTGGCGATGGCACCCATACCGACCGCGCCAATCCTGTAAAAGCAGCTGAAGGCATCCGGGAGATTGCCGCAGGGGAAGACTTCAGCCTCTTCCTTCAAACCGACGGGGTCGTCCTCGCTTCGGGAGCCAATACCCTCGGGCAATTTGGGGATAGCAGCGACAACACCACCCGCCATGTGAATCTCTCCAGGATCTTTCTGGGAGCCGAGGCCATCTCGGCGGGCAGGAACTATTGCATCTTCCTGAAGCCGGACGGATCGGCTTGGGGAACCGGCGATGGCAGCGGCGGCGAGTTCGGAGATGGCACCGGCGATTTCCACTCGGACGTTGCCCGGATCGCGACGGGTATCCAAGCCGTGTCAGCAGGCTACGCCCATTGCTTGTTCCTGAAACTCGACGGCTCGGCATGGGCGTCCGGCGTCAACGATTTCGGCCAGCTCGGCGACGGCTCGACGACGAAACGCCTCGCCTCCGTTCCTGTCCTGACAGACGTCACCGCCGTTTCCGCCGGACAAATGCATAGCCTGTTCCTGAAGACCGATGGCTCTGCGTGGGCTGCCGGAAACAACCTCCAGGGCCAGCTGGGCGACGACACCATCATGGACCGGTGGAGCCCGGTCAAGGTCCTGACGGATGTACAGGCCATCTCGGCAGGCTCGCAGCACAGCCTGTTCCTGAAAACCGATGGCTCGGTCTGGGCAACCGGATTGAATTCCTCAGGACAGCTTGGAGATGGTACCAAAACCAAGCGGCTGGCCCCCGTCCAAGTCATGACCGGAGTGCGGGCGATTTCTGCAGGCTCTTCCAACAGCTTCTTTATCAAAACCGACGGCTCCGTCTGGGCTACCGGCGACAACAGCAACCTTTTTGGCGATGGCTCGTTCATCCCCAGCACGCTCCCCGCCCGCGTCATGGATGAGGCCACTGCCGTTTCCGCAGGGGCAACGCAGTGCCTGTTCCTCAAGCCCGATGGGAATGCTCTGGCCTCCGGAATCGGCGGATTCGGCAAACCCGACGGAGTGAAATCCAACTACGCCAGCCGTACCCAGATGCTCAGCGGCGTTCGCGCGATCGCAGCGGGGATACCCTTCAGCCTTTTCCTCCAGTATGATGGATCGGTCTGGTTCGCCGGCGAATTTCCTCAGGGCAACGGCCCCTTCACCC